>NZ_QPET01000028.1:0-268933 GCF_008368855.1 Bacillus sp. TE8-1
ATCCTGTCTTCCCGATATTCCCAAAAAACATGGGGCCTTAGCTCAGCTGGGAGAGCGCCTGCCTTGCACGCAGGAGGTCAGCGGTTCGATCCCGCTAGGCTCCACTTTATTTAATATATGTCTCGGAGGTATACCCAAGTTCGGCTGAAGGGATCGGTCTTGAAAACCGACAGGCGGTGAGAATCGCGCGGGGGTTCGAATCCCTCTACCTCCTCCATTTTTTCTTTAATGGTTTAGACATATAATAATAAAATATTTATTTTTTTCCTTCATGGAGGTATACCCAAGTTCGGCTGAAGGGATCGGTCTTGAAAACCGACAGGCGGCGAGAGTCGCGCGGGGGTTCGAATCCCTCTACCTCCTCCATTTTTTAAAACTTTATATTGTCGCGGGGTGGAGCAGCACGGTAGCTCGTCGGGCTCATAACCCGAAGGTCGCAGGTTCAAATCCTGTCCCCGCAACCAAATGGTCCCGTGGTGTAGTGGTTAACATGCCTGCCTGTCACGCAGGAGATCGCCGGTTCGACCCCGGTCGGGACCGCCATTTATGTTGGCTCGGTAGCTCAGTCGGTAGAGCAGAGGACTGAAAATCCTCGTGTCGGCGGTTCGATTCCGTCCCGAGCCACCATTTTTTTATGCCGGCTTAGCTCAATTGGTAGAGCAACTGACTTGTAATCAGTAGGTTGGGGGTTCAAGTCCTCTAGCCGGCATCATTTAGGGGCATAGTTTAAAGGTAGAACTGAGGTCTCCAAAACCTCCAGTGTGGGTTCGATTCCTACTGCCCCTGTAAAGTATATGGGCCTATAGCTCAGCTGGTTAGAGCGCACGCCTGATAAGCGTGAGGTCGATGGTTCGAGTCCATTTAGGCCCACCATATATTATTCCGCAGTAGCTCAGTGGTAGAGCTATCGGCTGTTAACCGATCGGTCGTAGGTTCGAGTCCTACCTGCGGAGCCATGGCCCGTTGGTCAAGTGGTTAAGACACCGCCCTTTCACGGCGGTAACACGGGTTCGAATCCCGTACGGGTCATACAAAAAGAGTCAGCATTATGCTGGCTCTTTTTTATTTTGTTAATCCTTTTTATTACGTTACTTTCCAGAAATAAATAAAGGAATTTTGGAAAAGCTATGGTATGTATAAAAAGGAGGAAATAATAATGACACGAGTGAGAGACTTAATGAGTACCCATATTGTACATTGTACACCGCTAGACAATGTATATGAGGCAGCTGTAAAAATGAAGGAAGAATCGGTTGGATTAATTCCTGTTGTTGAAAATGAGCAAGTTGTTGGGCTTGTTACTGATCGTGATTTAGTCGTTCGAGGGATTGCTGAAAAACATCCTGGATCTAATAAGATTACAAATGTAATGACAACAAATATTATCTCAGTTTCTCCAAATGATTCTATTGAAAAAGCTACAGAGCTAATGGCACAGCATCAAATTAGACGATTACCAGTAGTTGATAGTGGTCAACTTATTGGCATGTTAGCACTAGGAGATTTAGCTATAAGGGAATCAGCAGATGATCAAGCTGGATTTGCCTTGAGCGAAATCTCAGAGCGTACAGAGTAAATTGAAACTTTCATTAACCGAGAGTTTAATGGTCACTCATAAAGAGCTAAATTATATATAAATTTCAGATACATTATTCTAGTATATATGGATTAAACTAATATGTTAGCGTGATGTATCTGAGACATTATATAATAAGTATGTGGTTAATAATTTCGACATTTTTTTAAAATTTGTTATTCTTAATTTTTAATAAGAGAAAAGATGATATACTGATAGATATAAGTATTATGAGAGATTTTGAATATAACAATATTAATTTTTAGTGGTGCGATAATAAATTAATATTTCCTACATAGATGAAAAGGGAAGGGGAATTATATGAAGGCTGTACAGGGCGATCCAAATTGGAATTTGGTTACAGATACATATATAGAACCAAATAATTTCGCTGAATTATTTTCTTTGCTTGTACCTTGTCACCCAAAAGGTGAGGGGAAAGAACGAACTATATTAGTATGGAAAGAGAAAGAATTTTATAAAGAAGAAAATTTAGCGGCATTTATCGTATATGGCATGAATAAAGCAAAGAAATTACCGCAGTTTCATAAAGATGAAATTCCAACTTTAGTGCGTATTCTTCGCTTATGCCAAGAGATTGGTTGGTATGAAGAGGCAAATGATTTTATGATAGCGCAAGGATTAGCTGAGTTTGTTCATACTTCATTGGAATATGAAACATGGGATCTTTTGACGCAATCAGTTGCTTTAAATTATTTAATTATTAAATATCGTATAGGTGAATTGATAGATAGGGATATTGAAATTTGGGATAGAGTTAAATTTAATGAGAAGTGTATAACCGATTGTAAACATTTATTATCTCATAAAGAAGTATTGGAATTTACATTCTTTTATATGTGCAAGAGAGCGAAATCATTATCAAAAGAGCAATTAAATAGTGATATGATGAGTTTAGCAATGTATTGTAATACTTTTGTATATGATTTGTATACACATGATTTATTACGGAAATATCGTAAGTGTACAGATTTCCTATCATATTATGGACCTAGTCAGGCAGTTTTAGCATGTCAAAGAGCTGTATTATCTCAAATTTCCGATCGCTTAGACCCATTAAAGACAACGCATGTAGATGATTATTTATATGTGATGAAAGAAATGATGGAGCATATGACGATAGGAGTAATGGATCGATATGGTCATTTTATTGGAAAGCTACTATCTTATGTGCCATTTTTCGAAATGATACAAGTTCCACAGCATGCATATTATTGTGAAGAATTACTGTATATTTGTAAGGGCATTGAATATAAAGAAGAAACACTACGCAATTATATATTTATACAATTACATGATTGTTTACCATCATTCTTTAGGCTATTTCTTAAAAATAAGCGTTACGCAACGATTCATGATATTCTTTTCTATTGGTGCGATGACGAACAACGAATGAGCTTAGAGAAAAAATATAATCTGAGCTTTATTTATGAAAAATATGCTTGTGGATAAACAATATTTTCGATATGAAAAATTAATATAAATTAAAAAGGATCTCCAGTTTATGTGAGATCCTTTTTTGTTAGTAAAACAAGGAGAAAGTGATTAAGACAAGAAACAACATTCCATATAGGAGAAGTTGTGCAGTATAACTTCCTTGTATACCAAAAAAAGTATTGGCTTTCTTATACAAATTCAATATGTATTTTATTGGAGTATCTTTGAAAGATTGGTACACAGTGTCTCCTCTTTCTAAGCTTCTTGTTTTTGTTTTTGGTTATAAGGGACATTAATATATCTAGCTACAAATAATAAAACAGCCATAAAGAATACTGGAAATACAGTAGATAAATAAAAGCCATTACTAATTATATTTGTTATGAGAGCACTCAAAAGAAAAATAGCATTATAAATATGGGCAATTTTTTGTTTTAGTTGCACTTGAAATGATTCCATCATAATTTCTAATGCAACAAAAGCAATAATAATAGATAAAAATACAATGTTTGTATTGTAAATGATTAAACAACAGATTAAACCTAAAAAGGCTACGTATTCAATTATAAGAGGTATATTGCGTGGCATACAATTTACCTAACTAAATATGGCAGTGGATTTACTGCATTTGTTTTTTCAAAATTCCATTCTCCATTATGTAATTCAAAATGAAGATGTTGCCCGTATGAATGACCTGTGTTTCCCATATGACCTATTAATTGTCCAGTTTGTACTTGATCACCAGCTTGTACAGTGCGATCCTTCATATGAGCATAAACAGTTGTATATAATTTCCCATTGATTTGATGCGCAATGAAAACAACATTGCCATAGCTAGCTGAATAATAAGATTTCACAACTTTACCTGCAGCAGCAGCTTGGATAGAGACGTTTCCTGGAGCGGCAATATCTATACCATAATGCATTTGTTCCCAGCGTATATCAAAGGTTGAGCTAATTCTTCCTTGAGCGGGGAATTTGAAAGCAGCTGGAATTGATGAAGGCTGATCTGTTTTAGCTTGTGGTTGATTTTGTACTACATAGTGTTTTGCTACATATCCGTATCCTGTGCCAAAACGAATTTTATACCAAGTACCTACAGTTTCGACTACTTGTACTTGAGTACCGTTTTGTAATGAACCGAGTAGAGCGCTACTTGTACTAGCGGTGCTACGTACATTTAGATTAGGTGTTGCAACAGTATATTTTGTATTATTTTGAACGGTGATTCCTTTTACTAAGGGTTGTGAACCATTAGAGATGAATGCTTTTTGTACGTAACCTGTTTGGCCATTATGTGATATTTTATACCATTCGCCTTGATCTTCTTGAACGGTAATAAACTTACCATTTGGTAATACATCTAAAATGGAAGATTCTAAATTAGGTTCAGAGCGAACGTTTAATGCATTAGCATTAACGATGTATTGATCATTAGATTGAAGTTTGTTTTTTAGTAAAATAGCATCTTTTTGTACATAACCTACTTTATTATGAACAGATACTTTATACCAACCATTAGTTGTTTCAAGGATGTTCACTTTTGTATTAAAGCGAATTGTATCAATTGATGTGCTTTTTACGTTATCTTCTGTATGTAATGCTACTTGATCGACTTTGACATACCCAGTTTTAATATTAGATAATTGTTCAGCGTTTGCTTTTTGTACATTTGTTTCACCCATAGAAGGAAGTAAAGAAGCAATCGCTACAGTAGTTGCTGTTAAAGCAGTAGCTTTCATATTCATGGAATAGAGACCTCCTCTAGTTGTATAGTTGTAATTTTATTATAGTATAAAGATATAATATAGTGGGGGTATTCACATAAATGTAATATGAAATCAATATAAAAATAAATTTTTTGAAGATAATGATTCCTTTTTATACAATTAATCGGGGTTTTATTTTCTAAAATAGAATGTATGTATTGTATAATTTTGATATTATGTTGATAATTAAGAAAATTAAAAAAGTTGATGATGTCTTATTAGGGTGTTATACTGACAGTGATAATTTTATAGTTTGCTAGGAGAGCTGGTGTTGCCAGCTGAGAGTAGGCCGTAAGCCTTTGATCCTTTTTATTACCTGATCTAGATTATGCTAGCGTAGGGAAGCAATTCGGACACTAACAATGAGTCCCCGTTTCTTTGCGTATAGAAACGGGGCTTTTTTATTTGAAAATTTCATATTGAAACCACTAGGGGTGCTTGACTTGCTGAGAGAGGAATAATCCTTAACCCTTACAACACCTGATCTAGGTAATACTAGCGAAGGGAAGTGGAACATCGAATAAATGTATAACTTTATTTGCTGTAACCACTTCTTATATATAGAAGTGGTTTTTTATTTAGATACATATATTGAAAGGGGATAGAGAAATGAAATTTTGCGATAGATTATTAGAAACTGTGCAACCGGTATGGGAGATGAGTCATAATCATCCGTTTGTAGTGGGTATGGGAGATGGCACGTTAGAAAAAGATAAATTCCAGTATTATATTATTCAAGATTATTTATATCTGCTAGATTATGCAAAGTTATATGCGATTGGTGTTGTAAAAGCAACGAATCCACAAGTAATGGGAAAGTTCGCTGAACAAATTGATGGAATATTAAATGGCGAAATGACAATCCATAAACAATATGCAAAAAGACTTGGAATTTCTATAGAGGAGATAGAGTCTGCGAAACCATCTGCTAAAAATTTAGCTTATACAAATTACATGATGTCTGTATCTCAAAATGGCACACTTGCGGAATTAATAGCAGCGCTTCTTCCATGTATGTGGAGCTATTGGGAAATTGGAAAGCGTTTAAATGATATTCCTGGAGCAAGAGATCATGAGTTTTTTGGTGAGTGGATTCAAGGATATAGTTCGGAAGAATACGGTAATCTTTGTATTTGGTTAATAGATTTATTAAATGAAATGGCAGTTGGAAAGTCTGAGAAAGAACTAGAAAGATTAGAGGAGATTTTCTTAAATTCCAGTCGATTTGAATATTTATTCTGGGATATGTCCTATCGTAAGGAGATGTGGGGATTTGAGGAGCAAGAACATACTACAGTTTCATAATGTTTCTTTTCATTACGATGAGAAACCAATCATCCATGAATTAAATGCTTCTATACATGAGAAAGAGTTTGTCAGTATTATCGGACCGAGTGGATGTGGGAAAAGTACTTTATTTCGCCTTATTACAGGTTTAGAAAAGGTAAGTATTGGACAGATAGAACTGACAGAAACAAAGCACCATCCTGTAGGATATATGCCGCAAAAAGATATGCTTTTGCCGTGGAGAACAATTATTGAGAATGCTGCCCTGCCGTTAGAGTGCCAAGGTGTACAGAAGAAAGAAGCAGAAGTAAAGGCAAAGGAACTGTTACATAAATTTGGTTTGCAAGGGTATGAGACAAAATATCCGAAAGATTTATCTGGTGGTATGAGACAACGTGTATCTTTTATTCGAACTTTATTAACAGGCGGGGAGATATTGCTGTTAGATGAACCATTTAGTGCGTTGGATGCTTTAACGAAGGCCTCTTTGCAAGAATGGTTGTTTGAACAATGGCAAGAGTGGGAAAAAACAATTTTATTCATTACTCATGATGTTGAAGAAGCGTTATTTCTTTCAAACCGAGTTTTAGTAGTGGAACAGCAGCCGATAACGACTTTGACTGAACGGACTGTACCGCTTGATCATAACAGAACACGAAAAGATTTATATAAACCGGAAGTATTAGCGCTGAAAGATGAGCTTCTTAGTATGTTACAAAGGCAGGTACTTGTGTGATGAACCGATTGAAAGAATTAGTTCCTGCTATTACACTTTCTAGTATTTTACTAGCTGTGTGGGAAATAGGAGCAAGAATTGTAGATGAGATGTACATTTTACCGTCACCTTCTGCGATTTTAATGAAGATATGGAAACTAAAAGACATATTATTTACAGTTCATTTACCTGCAACGTTATACGTCGTTTTAATAGGTGTTGTTATCTCTATCGTATTAGGTGTAGGGCTAGCGATGTTAATGAATGCGAGTACATGGATGGAGAGAGCATTTTATCCATTATTAGTTGCTTCACAAACGATTCCGATTACTGCGCTTGCTCCGCTATTTGTTTTATGGTTTGGATATACAATTTGGAGTAAGGTTGTTGTCACAGTTTTAATTACGTTTTTCCCAATTGCGGTCAATACGTATGATGGACTGCGTAGTACGAAAAAAGAATGGGAGGAGCTCTTAGTTACATATGGAGCAACAAAAAGAGATATTTTTCTTAAATTAAAGTTGCCGTCTGCTCTTCCTTATTTTTTCTCAGCTTTAAAAATTGCAGTTCCGCTTAGTGTTATCGGAGCAGCAATTGGAGAATGGCTCGGTGCACAAGCTGGGCTTGGATATTTCAGTAAGAGAATGATGACGCAGTTAGATGGAGCTGGCGTATTTGCACCTATTGTATTGTTATCATTATTAGCTATTTTCTTCGTCGTAATTATTTCCATATTAGAAAAGAAATTCATTAGTTGGAGGAAGCATTCATGAAATTTTTAAAGCGCATCTTTGTGTTTACATTATTAATTGCAATAATTGCAGGATGTTCGAGTAATTCAGCATCAGACAAAAGTAAAAAAGAGAAAGAAATAACAGTCATGTTAGATTGGTATCCAAATGCGGTACATAGCTTTATCTATGCAGCAATTGAAAAAGGATACTTTAAAGAAGAAGGTGTAAAGGTAAATATTAAATTCCCTTCTAATCCGACTGATCCATTAACGCTGGCAGCAGCAGGGAAGGTGACAGTGGGCTTGTATTATCAGCCAGATGTTGTTATGGCGAGAGCGAATGAGCAAATTCCAGTGAAATCAATTGGGGCTGTCGTACGTTCACCATTAAATCATGTTGTATCACTGAAATCAGCGGGCATTCAATCACCGAAAGATTTAGAAGGAAAAACAGTAGGATACTCTGGAACACCATTAAGTGAGATGTATTTAAAAACGATGGTAAAAGAAGCTGGTGGTAATCCTGATACAGTGAAAGTAGTAGATGTTGGCTTTGATTTAGTACCAGCATTAATTACGAAGAAAGTAGATGCGGTAACAGGGGCATACATTAACCATGAAGTACCTGTTATGCGTCATGAAGGCCATGAACCAGCGTACTTTAATCCAGCTGATTACGGAGTACCAAACTATCATGAGCTTGTGTTTGTAACAGGTGATAAAACGTTGAAAAAAGATAAAGAGGCGTTGCAAGCTTTCTTACGTGGTACGAAAAAAGGCTATGATTTCATGAAGAAAAACCCAGATGAAGCATTGAATATTTTATTAAATCATCAAGAAAAAGAAAACTTCCCACTTGTGCCAGAAGTTGAAAAGGAAAGTATGAAAATTTTATTAGAGAAGATGGAAACGAAAGATGAGCCATTCTTATCAGATTCAAAAGAATCTTGGGAGAAACAAAATAAGTGGCTGAAGGACAAAGGAATGACGAAAGAAACCGTCCCAGCCGATGAATTATTCGAAAATATTTTAAAGTAGGCGAATGAATATGAAAAATGAGCTCCACGTAATCTCAAATGGCCATATGCCATTCGAAGAGTTAGTGAATGTAGCGATGCAAATTGAGAGTGAGATTGATTATTTGCATATTCGTGAGCGTGAGAAGAGTACGAAGGAATTATATGAAGGTGTGGAAAGTCTATTAATGGAGGGCTTTCCGGCTTCTAAAATTGTCATAAACGATCGAATTGATATTGCAATTTTATTAAATATTCCTCGTGTTCAACTAGGATATCGAAGTACAGATGTAAAGTCAGTGAAAGAAAAGTTTTCGTATTTGCATGTCGGTTATTCTGTGCATTCGCTAGATGAAGCAATAGTAGCTTTTAAAAATGGAGCGGATTCACTCGTTTATGGCCATGTATTTCCGACAGATTGTAAAAAAGGTGTGCCAGCGAGAGGGCTTGAAGAAATTTCAGACATTGCAAGGTGTTTATCTATACCGATTACAGCAATTGGAGGAATTACCCCAGAAAACACAGTGGATGTTCTTACTAACGGTGTAAGCGGTATAGCAGTTATGTCTGGAATTGTAAGTAGTAGTAACCCGTATAGCAAAGCGAAATCTTATAAGGAATCAATAAGAAAGTGGGCGGAAAAACATGTGTGAGAAGTATGATGTAGCGATTATTGGTGGTGGTGTAATTGGTAGTTCAATTGCACATTTTCTAGCAGAAAGAGGACATAAAGTAGCGATTGTGGAGAAGCAAAGTATTGCATCGGAAGCTTCAAAAGCAGCTGCTGGTTTACTTGGTGTTCAGGCAGAATGGGATGCGTATGATCCGCTATTTGAACTTGCTAGAGAAAGCCGAGCTATATTTCCACAACTTGCAGCAGTTTTACGTGAAAAGACGGGTGTTGATATTGGATATGAAGAAAAAGGAATTTATCGTATTGCTCAAAATGAAGATGAGAAGGAAAGAATTCTTCACATTATGGATTGGCAGCAGAAAATAGGTGAAGATTCTTATTTTCTAACGGAAGACCATGTGCGGGAAAAAGAGCCATATCTATCCGAATCCATTATAGGAGCAGTATATTATCCGAAAGACGGTCATGTTATTGCACCAGAGCTTACGAAAGCATTCGCACATTCTGCAGCGATTTCCGGTGCTGATATATATGAACAGACAGAAGTATTTGATATCCGTATTGAAAATAATAAAGTGACTGGAGTTATTACAAGTGAAGGTATTGTCACATGTGAGAAAGTCGTTATTGCAGGAGGTTCATGGAGCACGAAGTTACTCAGTTATTTTCACCGCGATTGGGGTACATATCCAGTTAAAGGAGAAGTGGTTGCGGTAAGAAGTAGAAAACAACTTTTAAAAGCACCTATTTTTCAAGAAAGATTTTACATTACTCCAAAGCGCGGTGGACGTTACGTAATTGGGGCAACAATGAAGCCACATACGTTCAATAAAACTGTGCAGCCAGAAAGTATAACTTCTATATTAGAGCGTGCTTATACAATATTGCCAGCTTTAAAAGAAGCAGAATGGGAAAGCACGTGGGCAGGATTAAGACCACAATCGAATCATGAAGCTCCTTATATGGGAGAGCATGAAGAAATAAAAGGTTTATATGCTTGCACGGGCCATTATCGAAACGGTATTTTATTAAGTCCTATTTCTGGCCAATATATGGCTGATTTAATAGAAGGAAAGCAAGAGAATCATTTGCTAGATTCATTGCTTTCTAGAAGAGTTTAGAAAGGGGATGGAAGTTTGAATTTAAAAATTAATGGTAACCAAATTGAAGTGCCAGCGAGTGTAAAAACAGTAGCTGAGCTACTTACACATTTAGAGCTAGATAACAGAATTGTTGTAGTAGAGCGTAATAAAGATATTTTACAAAAAGATGATCATACAGATACATCTGTTTTTGATGGAGACCAAATTGAGATTGTAACTTTCGTAGGAGGCGGTTGATTATGTTAAACATTGGACCATTTTCATTTCATTCTAGACTTTTATTAGGAACAGGTAAATTCCCTGATTTTGACGTACAGCAAAAGGCAATTGACGTTTCTGAAGCTGAAATTTTAACGTTTGCAGTACGTCGTATGGATATCTTTGATGCAAAGCAACCTAATTTATTAGAGAAACTTGATGTGAAAAAATATACGTTATTACCAAATACAGCAGGAGCAAAAAACGCTGAAGAGGCTGTTCGTATTGCAAAATTAGCAAAAGCTTCTGGGCTTTGTGACATGATAAAGGTAGAAGTTATTGGTGATGATAGAACGTTATTACCTGATCCGGTAGAAACGTTAAAGGCATCTGAAATGTTACTGGAAGAAGGATTTATCGTACTTCCGTATACATCTGATGATGTTGTATTAGCACGTAAATTACAAGAGCTTGGCGTGCATGCGATTATGCCAGGAGCATCTCCAATCGGATCAGGACTTGGTATTGTAAATCCATTAAATTTGAGCTTCATTATTGAACAAGCGACAGTACCAGTTATCGTTGATGCCGGTATTGGTAGCCCAGCTGATGCGGCATTTGCAATGGAATTAGGAGCAGATGGCGTGTTATTAAATACAGCTGTATCAGGAGCAAAAGATCCTATTAAAATGGCACAAGCAATGAAATTAAGTATTGAAGCAGGCCGTTTAGGATTTGAAGCAGGTCGCATTGCACGTAAGCGTTGTGCAACTGCAAGTAGTCCTTTAGAAGGAATGAGCGTAGTTGAATAATCGATATTCTCGCCAAGAACTATTTTCTCCAATTGGAGAAGAAGGACAGCAAAAGATAAGAGAAAAGCATGTGCTTATTATCGGTGCAGGTGCATTAGGTAGTGCAAATGCAGAGATGTTTGTAAGAGCAGGTGTTGGCAAGATAACAATTGTTGACCGTGATTATGTAGATTGGAGTAATTTACAAAGACAACAATTGTATGCAGAGAGCGACGTAAAGAATAATCTTCCAAAAGCTATAGCGGCTAAAAAACGTTTAGAAGAGATTAATAGTGATGTAACAATAGAAGCTCTCGTTCAAGATGTAACAGCTGAAGAGCTAGAAGAACTTGTTATAAATGTTGATGTAATTATTGATGCGACTGATAATTTCGAAACGCGCTTTATTGTAAATGATATATCACAAAAATATTCTATTCCATGGATTTACGGTGCATGTGTAGGTAGTTACGGTCTTTCTTACACAATCCTTCCTAGTAAAACACCATGTTTATCATGTTTATTACAGTCGATTCCGCTTGGCGGGGCAACATGTGATACAGCGGGTATTATATCACCTGCTGTATCTCTTGTCGTTTCTCATCAAGTAACAGAAGCTCTTAAACTGTTAGTAGAAGATTACGAATCACTTCGAGATGGGCTTGTATCGTTTGATATGTGGAAGAATGAGTATTCATGTATGAATGTGCAAAAAATTCGCCAGCATAATTGTCCTTCATGCGGAGAGAATGCATTATATCCGTATTTAAATAAAGAAAACACATCAAAAACAGCAGTTTTATGCGGGCGAAATACAGTTCAAATTAGACCACCTCATAAAGATGAAATGAATTTTGAACAATATAAAGAGTTGTTGGAAGGTCGTGTAAATGATTTAAATATAAATCCATATTTACTATCATTTTCTGTTGAAGACAAGAGGTTAGTAGCCTTTAAAGATGGCCGTGTGCTCGTACATGGAACGAAAGATATAAGCGAAGCAAAAACGATTTATCATCGCTATTTTGGATAGAAAAGGATGAGTGGGATGAAAGTGAATAAAGCTTTAACAATTGCAGGGTCTGATAGCGGCGGCGGTGCTGGAATTCAGGCAGATTTAAAAACATTCCAAGAGCTTGGTGTATACGGAATGACGGCTATTACGGCAATTACTGCTCAAAACACGCTTGGCGTTCAAGGGGTATATCCTGTTCCATTAGAAGGTATTACAGAACAGCTGAATTCAATTGGTACGGATGTAACACCAGATGCAGTGAAACTAGGAATGTTATTTAGTAGTGAAATAATTCAAATTGTTGCAGAACAAATTAAAAAGTTTGGCTGGAATAATATTGTGCTAGATCCCGTTATGATTGCAAAAGGCGGTGCATCATTATTACAGCAAGAAGCAGTTCAAGCATTAAAAGAATATTTATTACCAGTAGCAACTGTTATAACACCGAATGTCCCAGAAGCAGAAGTGTTAACTGGGATGGAGATTCATAATGTTGAAGATAGTAAGAAAGCTGCAAAAATATTGCATGAATTAGGTGCTAAATATGTGCTTATGAAGGGCGGACATGCAGAATATCAAGGGAATGAAGTAATTGATTTCCTCTTTGATGGAGAAAAATTTATTGAGTTTAGAAGCGAGCGAATTCCTTCAAAGCAAACGCATGGAAGTGGGTGTACATTTGCTTCAGCGGTTACAGCAGGACTTGCGAAAGGATACTCAATTGAAGATGCTGTTCAAGAAGCAAAACGATTTATTAGTATAGCAATTGAAGAGCCATTGAATATTGGTAGTGGTCATGGACCGACGAATCATTTTGCGTATAAAGTGAATAGAACGCGTGTATAGATAAGTGAAAAGCCAGTTTTATAACTGGCTTTTTTTCTGTTTACTTTTTCAAAATACAGGAGTAATATATCAGCCAGAATACATTTTTTTGTAAACGCTAAGTCCAATTATATGGAGCGGAGGAACCAATTTGTGCAGTGTCACTAGGGGTGAATCTTTCAAGTTTGAAAGTAGGGCTACTCTCAAAGTCCGAATCCGACAGCTAACTTCGTAAGCGTCTTGAGAGAGGACGGTGCCATGATGGATACATCACTTCATCGATCTGATTAGTATAGGGGAATATCAATCTATGTTTGATTTCTTTTATATTAAGGAGGATGAGGTACATGGAACTAACACTTATTTGTGTTGGAGAAGAAAGTAAGGTAAATAGTTTAAGAGATTTAGTATCATTTCAACATGAGTTAATTATTTTTACAGCAAATGAAGAGATAGCGGCTGAAGTTAGGAATTGTGGGTTTGATTGGACTTATAGCTGCAGTAAGGAGCAGGACTTTACTAGTATTTGTGAGTGTATTAAGAAGGTGATTTTACTAGGGGATGAGCTTCCAATCGTTAGTTTTTTCACAGAACACATTCGCTTTTCTTTTCAAGCACCTATTACTGTTGTTACAAGGAATAAACGATATCCAGCGAGGCTCTATGAAACAATTGGAGCTAAGTTTGTCGTGTTTACAAATTGTGATAATATTTCTTTTTTATTTTTTGAATAGGGCGGGGGAAGAAATGATGAAGGTACTATTACTTGGAGATATAGCAAATCGTTGGGCAGTATCGGTAGAGCGAGTTCAAGAATTGGTTCAGATCGATCCCCTTTTTCCAGGGCCGTATATTATATTACCATCAAAAGATGCTTTGTATTTAGAGGTAGATATTACCGAGTATGAGCAGCTACATGCAGAATTGACACAAGTTTATATTCGCGGGAGAAATTTACGTGCATTTTTACGAGGAGAATAAAGGTTGAATAAAAAAGAGCGAATGCTGAGTGCAACAAGCTATGCACTTCATGTCATTCGCTCTTTTTATTTCATATTTAAAAGGTCATTTTTAAGAAAAGAGAAGAGAAATAAAGAAAATAGATGAAATAATAGTAATAATCTTTAATGTAAGCGTTTAAATGAATGTAAATATTATTATTTTCAGTAATTTACTCCTTTACAAGTGAAATATAGAGGAGTATATTTACTCTCATAAATCATTCATAAAATTTCCAAAAAAACCTAAAATCGCTGAGTTCCAGAAATGGAGCGGGGGAACCAATTTTGTGCATCGTCACTTGGGGTGAATCTTTCAGTTTTGAAAGTAGGGCTACTCTTTAGGCCCGAATCCGACAGCTAACCTCGTAAGCGTTTAGAGAGGAGGTTTACTTTTTGTTGTTCATTTTTTGAACACTGAGTAGAGCTCAGTGTTCTTTTTTAATATTTAAATGGTAAATTTTAACAAAAATAAAGCGAGGGATAGCTATGTTAGATGTTGTAATGGTCGGGATTTTTATTTTATTAGTTGCATCAATGGCAAGTCTTGCAAGTTGGTCAGATAAAGTTGTGAAAGAAGGAAAGCAATCATGATGATTGTCTTATCGGTTATTGTCGCAGCAATTACAGTGTATTTAGTGTATGCATTATTAAATCCAGAGAAGTTTTAATTAGGGGGAATCATTCATTATGATTTGGGTTGCAGTCATTATTACAATGCTCTTGTTTATTTTAGTAGCAAAGCCAACGGGGGTTTATTTAGAAAAAGCTTTTCAAGGTAGCAAAACGCTAGATAAAGTATTTGGGCCTTTTGAAAAACTTATTTTTAAAATTACGGGTGTAAAAGAATACAATCAAACGTGGAAACAGTACGCATTATCATTAGTTTTACTCAACGGATTTATGATTGTTGTTGTATATTTCATTTTCAGATTACAAGGTGTGCTGCCGCTAAATCCAGCGCATATTGAAGGGATGGAGCCTACGCTCGCTTTTAATACAGCGATTAGTTTTATGGCTGATACAAATTTACAGCATTATAGCGGTGAAAATGGTTTATCCTATTTATCACAATTAATCGGGATTACATTTTTAATGTTTGCGGCACCAGCAACGACATTAGCGCTCGTTATGGCTTTTATAAGAGGACTTGCTGGAAAAGAACTTGGTAACTTTTTCGTTGATTTTACGAGAGCGTTAACGAGAGTGTTTCTTCCTATCGCATTTATTGCGGCACTAGTTTTTGTCGCACTTGGCGTACCCCAAACGTTAGATGGGGCGGTTACAGCACAAACGATTGATGGGGCAAAGCAAAGTATATTACGTGGACCTGTTGCATCATTCGTTTCCATAAAGGAACTTGGAAATAACGGCGGTGGATTTTTCGGAGCGAACTCTACGCATCCTTTTGAAAATCCAGGACAAATGAGTAATATTTTGCAAATGATGCTTATGATGTTATTACCAACAGCACTTCCATTTACGTACGGACGAATGGTAGGAAATAAAAAACAAGGTCGCATCCTTTTCGTATCACTTTTTATGGTGTTTTTACTAGGATTTATAACGATTACGACATCTGAACTAAATGGGAATCCGGCATTAAATGGAATGGGTATCGAACATGTACAAGGAAGTACAGAAGGGAAAGAAGTACGATTTGGAACAGTATTTTCTTCATTATACGCAACGGTAACGACAGCTGCTGAAACAGGCGCTGTTAATACGATGCATGATACGTTAACACCAATTGGCGGTTTAGTTCCGCTTGTAAATATGATGTTAAATACTGTGTATGGCGGCGTTGGAGCAGGTTTTGTAAACATTATTATGTATGCAATTATCGCGGTGTTTATATCTGGGTTAATGGTTGGACGGACACCAGAGTTTTTAGGTAAAAAGATTGAAGGTAAGGAAATGAAATTAATCGCGGTCACGATTTTATTTCATCCATTGCTCATTTTAGGATTTTCGGCATTAGCTCTTTCAACAAATTTAGGGACGGATGCTATTTCTCATTCCGGTTTCCACGGTTTGACGCAAGTGGTCTATGAATATACATCGTCAGCTGCGAATAACGGATCTGGATTTGAAGGATTAGGAGATAATACACCGTTTTGGAATATTACGACTGGTTTAGTTATGTTTTTAGGACGTTACTTCAGTTTAATTACGATGCTAGCTGTGGCAGCTTCATTGAAAGAAAAAACGGTAGTGCCAGAAACAGTCGGAACGTTCCGTACAGATAATAGTTTATTTGGTGGCATCTTCATCGGAACAATTGTAATTGTCGGTGCATTAACATTCTTCCCGATGTTAGTACTCGGTCCAATTGCAGAATTTCTTACATTGAAGTAATGGAGGGTAAATGATGAGACCGGTAGTAGTAAAAGAAAAACAATTAAATGAGTCCCAAATACATGCTGTAGAAGATGAAGTTAGACAAGCGAAAACGATGGATCGTGATATCGTAACACATGCGATGAAGCAATCCGTTGCGAAATTGAATCCGAAGGTCATGATAAAGAATCCGATTATGTTCGTTGTGGAAATTGGATTTATCATTACGTTCATTTTATCTTTTCTTCCAAGCAGTTCTAGTAGTATACCAGGATGGTTTAATATAACAGTTTCTCTCATTCTATTATTTACAGTTTTATTTGCGAATTTTGCAGAAGCATTAGCAGAAGGTCGTGGTAAAGCGCAAGCCGATTCTTTAAAGCAGTCGAAGAAAGATGTGTTTGCAAATGTAGTAAAAGAAAATGGAGGCATTGTCCAAGTTTCAGCAACTGATCTTAGAAAAGGTGACGTTGTTATCGTAAAACAAGGAGAAATGATTCCAAGTGATGGCGAAGTAATCAAAGGATTAGCATCTGTAGATGAATCTGCAATTACAGGTGAATCAGCTCCTGTTATAAAAGAAGCAGGCGGTGATTTTTGTTCCGTAACAGGTGGAACGATGGTCGTAAGTGATGAAATTACAATTGTCATTACGAGTAATCCTGGTGAATCATTTATCGATAAAATGATTTCTTTAGTAGAAGGAGCTGCTCGTCAAAAAACGCCGAATGAGATTGCTTTAAATACAGTATTAACGAGCTTAACTCTTATTTTCTTGATCGTCGTTGTGACGTTGCCGATTTTTACAAATTATTTAGGTTTTCAAATTGATACTGCTGTACTTGTAGCGTTGTTAGTATGTTTAATTCCAACGACAATTGGTGGTTTGCTATCAGCGATTGGTATTGCTGGGATGGACCGGGTAACAAAATTTAACGTGTTAGCGATGTCAGGGAAAGCAGTAGAAGCTGCTGGCGATATTAATACAATTATTTTAGATAAAACAGGTACAATTACTTTTGGGAACCGAATGGCTCATACATTATTACCTGTAGGAAATGAAACGATTGAGCAAGTTGGAAAGTGGGCCGCTATTAGTTCTGTTTTAGATGAAACACCAGAAGGTCGATCTGTTATCGAGTATGTGCAGGGAAAATCTATATCATATAATAGAGAACTTGCAGAACAAGGTGAGTTTGTTCCGTTTAAAGCAGAAACGAGAATGAGTGGTGTTGATTTACAAGACGGAACGAAAGTGAGAAAAGGTGCTGTAGGTGCCGTTATTGAATGGGTTGAGTCACAAGGCGGAACAATTCCGAAAGATGTAAATCAAAAAGCAGACTTAATTTCAAAAGAGGGCGGAACACCACTTGTAGTTGCAGTAGATAATCGTATTTATGGCTTAATTTATTTAAAGGATACAGTAAAACCGGGTATGCGTGATCGTTTTGAACAGTTGCGCCAAATGGGGATTAAAACGGTTATGTGTACAGGTGATAATCCGTTAACAGCAGCAACGATTGCAAAAGAAGCTGGAGTAGATGAATTCGTTGCCGAGTGTAAACCGGAAGATAAAATTGCTGTTATTAAAGCAGAGCAAGATAAAGGGAAACTTGTAGCGATGACAGGTGATGGTACAAATGATGCTCCAGCATTAGCACAGGCGGACGTTGGATTAGCGATGAACAGTGGTACGACAGCAGCGAAAGAAGCGGCGAACATGATTGATCTAGACTCAAATCCAACGAAAATTATTGAGGTTGTAGGAATCGGTAAGCAATTGTTAATGACGCGAGGTGCTTTAACGACGTTTAGTATTGCGAATGATATAGCGAAATATTTTGCAATCATTCCAGCAATGTTTACACTTGCGATTCCGCAAATGGAAGCATTAAACATTATGAAACTAACATCACCACTGTCAGCAATTTTATCAGCATTAATATTTAACGCTGTTATTATTCCATTACTCATTCCGTTAGCGATGAAAGGTATTGCATATAAACCGATGAGTTCTAATGCATTGCTTAGCCGAAACTTACTTATTTATGGGCTTGGCGGAGTTATCGTTCCGTTCATTGGAATTAAGGTAATTGATATGATTGTCGGCTTGTTTATATAAGGAAGAGGGGAAAAAGATGGAGAAGAAACAAAGTATACTATCACCAATTATCCGTATTACTTTTACATTTCTAGTGTTGTGTGGACTTGTATACCCACTTATTGTTACTGGTATTGCACAAGCAGTAATGAAGGATAACGCGGATGGAAGTCTAATATATAATGATAAAAATGAAGTGATTGGTTCTAAATTAATTGGTCAAAACTTCACGGATCCACGTTATTTTCAAGGGCGTGTTTCTAGTATTGAATATAAGGCTGAAGCATCTGGTTCAAATAACTATGCACCATCTAATCCAGATTTAGCAAAGCGAGTAGAGAAAAGTATTGCGGACTGGAAGGAAAAAAATCCAGCTGTTCCGGTTACAGAAATACCAATAGATTTAGTGACAAATTCAGGTTCAGGGCTTGATCCTGATATTAGTCCAAAGGCGGCCTCGGTGCAGGTGGATCGCATCTCGAAATTAACGAATATTCCGAAAGAAAAACTTAATCAATTGATTAAAGATCAAACAGAAGGTGCTGCGCTTGGTTTATTTGGAGAGACCCGCGTAAACGTCTTAAAGTTAAATTTGGCATTACAGAAATTAATGAAATAGTAACAGTGCTACCTCAATCTAATGGATTGAGGTAGCGTTGTTTCGAATGAAAGGTAGTGTTTATTTTGTATGCAGATGATTATGAACCGAAGTTTCAAAGGCGAACGCCAGAGGAATATTTAGAATATATTCGTCAGCAAAATCGCGGAAAGTTAAAGCTATATGTAGGAGCAGCTCCAGGCGTAGGAAAAAGTTATAAAATGCTCTTTGATGCAAGGGAAATGAAAAAAGATGGAATTGATATTGTAATTGGTTTAATTGAAACGCATGGAAGAAAAGAGACGGAAGAAGCAATTGCTGATTTAGAAAAAGTTCCTTTGAAAGAAATACAGTATAAAGGAAAGGTATTTTATGAGCTTGATGTGGAAGGAATAAAAAAACGCGCGCCGCAAGTAGTTGTAGTGGATGAACTTGCGCATAGTAATGTTCCTGGTTCTAAACATAAGAAACGTTATATGGATGTGCAGGAATTGTTAGAGGCTGGTATATCGGTATTATCAGCTTTTAATATTCAACATTTAGAAAGTGTTCATGATATTGTAGCTCAAATTACGAATGTAAAAGTAAGAGAACGAATTCCAGATTTTATTTTACAAAAAGCAAATGAAATTCAGCTCGTTGATGCAACGCCCGAGGTATTAAGGAAGAGACTAATAGACGGAAAGATATATAAAGAAGAAAAAATTCAGCAAAGCTTACAAAACTTCTTTACACTTAATAATTTAGGAGCACTTAGGGAATTATCACTTCGAGAAGTTGCGGATGATATGGACGAGAAAATTAGCCAAACAGTAATAGAACCGATTGGCGTAAAAGAAAAAATTCTCGTTTGTGTACAATACAGTTCAACAGCGGAGAAATTAATACGACGGGGATGGCGCATGGCTGATCGGTTAAATGCTGAATTGTACGTATTAAACGTTGAGAGGGAAAATATAGATTCTATTTCAGCTGGAAAAAAGCAGACGATCGAAGAGTGGAAGGCGCTCACGAATCAATTTGATGCAAGTTTTGTATTAGAAGAAGCAAAGGGAAGAAAGCCAGCGGATGTTATTATTGAAGTCGCGAAAAGATTGCAAGTAACACAAATTTTACTTGGACAATCGGCTAGAACAAGGTGGGAAGAAATACGAAAAGGCTCTATTGTAAATGAAATTATGAGACAAACAAAGTATATTGATATTCATATTGTTGCGGATCAAAGAGGATAAATAGAGCCGACCTTTTTGGGGGCTCTATTTTGCTTTTTGTACAGAATGAAAACTTAGCATTTTCATTGTATATAAGATTACAAGTAAAAACATAATTGCGCCTAGGAAGAAAATCCAAAAGTAATTTTGGTTAAATAAAAGAAATCCACCTATAAGTGGCCCTGTGCCCATACCAAGATAGCGGATGAAGTTGTACATACCAATAGCTGTTGCGCGTTCTTGTACGAATTCTTCTGTTAATAAAGTAGTGTGAGTTGGCATAGAAAGTCCCATACTAAAACCGTACAAAGATGTAACGATAATGATGAATGGGATATTGATGTTATATGTGAAAGAGAATAAAACGACACATATAATATTGAAGAAACTCGTAATAAATAAAGCTTGCTTTGTTGTGAGGCGTTTTTGCAAAAATTTGTAGCAAAAACTTCCTAGCATGATAGAAAGAGATATTGGTACAAACATAAGACCAATTTTATTTACAGTTAAATGAAATGAATTTGTTAAAATACTCGGTAAAAAAACGAGAAAGCAAAAGTAAATACAAAATTGAATGAAGCCAATAAGAGTAATAGAAAATCCAGTTTTATTTTTTAAGATAAGAGAGTAATTCTTTTGTGCTTTAGATTGTTTAATTATATTTGGCTTTGTTTCTGGGAGTAGTGAAATGTTTATAATTAATAAGATAATGCCAAGTGTAGATAAAAAGAGAAATACAGATAAGTGACCATTTATACTGCCAAGATAACCACCTATGAGAGGAGCCATTGCAGGTGCGAGGGCAAGTAACATTTGGTATAGGCTCATCGCTTCTCCGCGTTCTTTTCCTTCAAATAAATCGCCGATAATCGTTGCTGAAACTACAGGTATAGCCGCTATTCCTATAGCTTGAACAGCTCTAAAAAAGAGAAATAAATAAATGTTTGCCGAAAAGGCACATCCGATTGAACCAATTGTACTAATGACTAAACTAGGGATAAGGACAGATTTTCTCCCTTTTGTATCAATTAAAGGTCCATATACGAGCTGCATAATTGCAAGAACGAATGTGAAAAGTGAAACTGTTACATTTACAAGATAAAGAGAAGTGTGAAAAGAATTTTGAATCATCGGTAAGATAGGTGTGTAAATATTTTGAGCGAAGGAACCGAGTAAGGCACTAATACAGACAACATATAAAATAAAAGTTAGTTTAGAGTTTTTCATCATGTTAACCTCCTTGCGATTTAGTTTCCTTGGAAACTAAATTTATTTTAACATGATTTTCTTACTTGTAAAGATGAAAAAATGGTTTTAAAATGGTATATAGTTAAATTGTTTCTTTGGAAACTTAGGAGGCGAACGGATTGAAGCATGCAACGAAGCAAATGGAAATACTTTCGGACATTCGTACACTTTTGCATAAAAAAGAAGAACATTTAAAACGACAAAATGAGAAGTTTCTTCGTGAGACAGGCGTAAGTAGTATGTCTTTATCTGAGTTACATGTAATCGAATGTATCGGAAAAAATGGTTTGATGAATGTAACGGCAATTACGACAGAAATGGGCCTGACGAAGGGAGCAATCTCTAAAATTTGTACAAAGTTGTTTCAAAAGCAATTCGTTGAGAAGATGCAAATGTTAGATAATCAAAAAGAAATCTTCTTCAGCTTAACGGAGAGTGGGAATGAAATATATAAAGCTCATGAAAAATTGCATAAGCAAGCTGAAGAAAAGTGGTTGTTACTTTTAGATGGATATACGAAAGAAGAGCAAGATTTTATTCAAAGGTTTATAAAGGATGTCTCCGGTCATTTGGAAATATAATTGGAAGAAAAAACTCCTTTTTCTCAAGGCTTTTAAATATAATTTCTGAAAGAACTCATATATAATAGAAAAAGATACTTAACATGGTGAATAATTAAAGAGTCAATATATATAGAGGAGAGAGTAACATGCTTGAAAATACGGGGTTAGTATTAGAAGGCGGCGGTATGCGTGGTGTATACACGGGCGGGATATTAGAATACTTTATGGAACAAGATTTATATTTTCCATATGTAATCGGTGTATCAGCTGGTGCTTGTCATGCAGCGTCGTATCTTTCCAGACAAAGAAATAGAAATAAAACGGTCAATATTGATTATGCATCACATCCGAAATATTTATCGTATAAAAATTTATGGAGAAAACGTCAGCTATTTGATATGGATTTCATTTTTCATGAAATTCCAGAAAAGCATGTGCCGTTTGATTTTGAAACATACTTTAATAGTCCAGAACGTTTCCTTGTAGGAACGACGGATTGTGAAACAGGACAGTCTGTTTATTTTGAAAAAGAAGGAACGAATGATGATGCACTAAATTTATTACAAGCGTCTAGTTCATTGCCTTTCATTGCACCAGTCGTAAATTATCGTGGTAAGCAACTGTTAGATGGCGGGATTTCTGATCCAATTCCAGTTCGTAAAGCACAGGAAGATGGATTTAAAAAATCAGTCGTAATTTTAACGAGAAATCATGGTTACGCAAAGAAAAAATCAAGATTTGGGTGGATTGCTGCGAAAGCTTATAAAAAATATCCGAACCTTGTGAACACGATGCTAAATCGTTATGAAGTGTATAATGAAACACTTCACTATATTGAAAAAGAAGAACAAGCTGGGAATTTATTTGTTATTCGTCCAGAAGTACCGCTTCAAGTAGATCGTATGGAAAAAGATACAGCAAAACTACAAAATCTATACGAGCAAGGCTATGAAGATGCAAAGAGACAGTTTGCAGATTTGCAGGCGTTCTTGCAAAAATAAATATTAGGCTGCGGAGAAGAATTTCTCTGTAGCCTTTTTATATTGCTTTTAAAAAAGGAAAATAGAGCATCGAATTTCGATGCTCTACTTTTTATGTATAAAAAAATCCCTCTTTATGAGGGATTTTAATGTGGTAAGAATATCAATTGATAAGCAAACAAAATTCCAAATACATATACAAGTGGGTGAACAGCACGGAATTTACCTTTTGCCACTTTCATAAGTGGATATGAAATAAATCCAAGTGCGATACCTGTTGCGATACTTGATGTAAGTGGCATGCTTAAGATTACTAAAAATGCTGGGAATGCTTCATCAAATGCGTCCCAATCGATGTGGCGAACTGAACCCATCATAAGACTACCAACGATAATTAATGATGGAGCAGTAATAGCTGATACACCAGAAACAGCACTTACTAATGGTCCGAAGAATGCTGCTAATGCGAATAGAACCGCTACTGTAACAGTTGTTAAACCAGTACGACCACCAGCTGCAACACCAGCAGATGATTCAATGTAAGCTGTTGATGGTGTCGTTCCGAACATAGAACCAATAGTTGCTGAGAATGAGTCAGATAGAAGAGCTCGTCCTGCTTTTGGAAGCTTTCCGTCTTTCATAAATCCACCTTGTTGTGCAACGCCAAGTAATGTACCTGTTGTATCGAATAGTGTAACAAGGAAGAATGAGAATACAACGCCGTATAATCCGTAGTTAATTACGTCAGATACAGCAGTAATTGGATTTGAAACGATAATTCCTTCTGGTAAACCAGGCATTGATGTAACACCGTTTGAGAATGATAATTGTCCCGTGAAGAAAGCGATAATACCAGTTAATAGCATCCCGATAAATAGTGCGCCATTTACATTTAAAGACATAAGGACAATTGTAATTCCAAGTCCAGCTAATGCTAGTAGTACTGGAGCAGAGTGAAGATCACCAAGTCCAACTAAGTTTGCATCATTTTTTGTAACGATACCTGTTAAACGTAAACCGATAAAGGCGATAAATAGCCCGATACCAGCAGTAATTGCATGTTTTAAGTTTTCAGGAATTGCTTCCATTAATTTTGTACGGAAAGATGTAAATGATAGCAAAATTAAAATCATACCTGCTACGAATACAGCAGAGAATGCAATTGCGAAAGTCATGCCTTCATGCGCTTTTACAACAGAGTAAGAGAAGTAAGCATTTAATCCCATACCTGGCGCGATTGCGATTGGTAAGTTTGTAAAGATTGCCATAAATAATGTTCCGACAACAGCAGCAATAATTGTTGCTGTAAATGCTTGTTCAAATGGAACACCTGCATCTCCAAGGATAACAGGGTTTACGACAATGATATATGCCATTGTTAAGAAGGTAATAATACCTGCCATAATTTCAGTTTTAATAGAAGTTTTATGTTTTGAAAGGTTAAACATATAAACATCCTTTCTGTTTACGAATAATTTTCACAACAGTTATATATAATATTCGTTTTTTATCTATTTTGCAATAGTTTTGCATAAAAAGTTTATAACAATTCATATTTTTTGTCTTAAATTCGAATATTAATCGTAAAACGATGTGTGAATTTCAGCTTTTTATTGTGCACATGCTAAGGAAAAGGAGTTGAAAGAAGCTATGCCACAACAAAAAAACTTTATAACAATGCCTGCGCAACATCAAAATAAGCAGCCAGGTATTGAATCAT
This sequence comes from Bacillus sp. TE8-1, assembly GCF_008368855.1. Lineage (NCBI taxonomy): Bacteria > Bacillati > Bacillota > Bacilli > Caryophanales > Bacillaceae > Bacillus > Bacillus sp. TE8-1. The sequence continues at coordinate 24,880 of NZ_QPET01000028.1, forward strand.
TAATGAGCCCCCTTCCGCAGTTTGAAGATGCAAACTATAAAGGAAGTGAAAAGTTAAAAGGGAAGAATGTGTTAATTACGGGAGGGGATAGCGGAATTGGACGAGCAGTTTCCATCGCTTTTGCAAAAGAGGGAGCAAATGTTGCGATTGCTTATTTAGATGAGGAAGAAGATGCAAATGAGACGAAACAACGTGTTGAAAAAGAAGGTGTAAAGTGTGTATTGTTGCCGGGGGATTTGAGTAATGAACAGCATTGTAAAGATATTGTGGAAGAGACCGCCCGGCAGTTAGGTAGTTTAAATATTTTAGTTAATAACGTTGCACAGCAATATCCGCAGCAAGGGCTAGAGTATATTACAGCAGAACAGCTAGAAAAAACATTTCGTATTAATATTTTTTCTTATTTTCACGTTACGAAAGCAGCCCTTTCTCATTTGAAGAAAGGGGATGTCATTATAAATACGGCATCTATCGTTGCATATGAAGGAAATGAAACGTTAATTGATTATTCCGCAACGAAAGGAGCAATCGTAGCTTTTACAAGATCACTTTCTCAATCGTTAGTGCAAAAAGGGATTCGGGTAAATGGTGTTGCACCAGGCCCGATTTGGACACCGCTTATTCCATCGAGCTTTGATGAGAAGAAAGTCTCTCAGTTTGGGAGCAATGTTCCGATGCAAAGACCTGGTCAACCATATGAATTAGCGCCGGCATACGTATACTTGGCATCTGGTGATTCATCCTATGTTACTGGGCAAATGATACATGTAAATGGGGGCGTTATTGTAAATGGATAGTTTTCATTTATAAGAGCAAAGTAATGTTAATTCCACTTATTATAGGGAGCGCTAGGGGGGATATAGCTGAAAAAGTTATGTTTCATCATACTATTATTTTTCATCCTACCGGTTAGTGCTTTTGCTAATACAGATCATTTAATATTAGTAAATCTTACGACGAACCAGTTGTCTTTTTTTGAAAATGGAAATTACACAAAAACATTTCCAGTAACGACTGGAAGAGATCGTACACCTACGCCTGAAGGTAATTTTTGTATTATAACTAAATTTAAAAATAAAGAATACCATCGAAAAAAAATACCTGGGGGTGCACCGAATAACCCTCTTGGTACGAGGTGGCTTGGACTAGATAAGAATGAATATGCAATTCACGGGACGAACCGGGAATGGACGATTGGAAGTAGGGAATCAAATGGCTGCATTCGTATGCATGACAGGGATATACAATGGTTATATGACCGAGTACAATTACAAACAAAAGTAATCATTTCTCGTTTTCATACGAGCCCCGAATATGAAGCGAATAAGCTTGGTTATCGCGTTGTGAGCTGGAATGGTCGAAAAATAGAAGAAGAACAAATTGGAGTACTTACGCTAGTAGACCGCGCGGATATATATTGGCAAGAACCAAATGGACAGTTAACGAAAGTGAAAACGGTATTGCCAAATGAAAGATATCCAGTGTACTCAAAACGAAAAGATGGAATATATTATATAGGAAACAATTCGTATATTATAGATGAAACAGGAGAGAAAGTTCGTTACGAGCAAATTCCTTCTTCGATTTTAAGTAATATATATAAACGGAAATACAATGTTCCGTAATGGCTACCGTATTATAGACGGTAGCTTATTTATACTTGGAGTTTAACTGCAACTATTGTATTTTGCTGAATATAATACAGTACAGATAGGGGGCGGTTATATTATGAAAAGTGAATTTGCGTTTAAAGTTTTCTTAGTAACGACCTGTTTATTTATCGTGTATTTATATGCGTTTCTCGTCTTTTCTTTTTATGTTCCATATGTTGATTTAATATTGTTCTTCGGATTTATTTGGGCGTTTGTGAAAGCGAGGGAAGGAGAGAAGAGTATATATCGGCGCATTACCTTATGCGGGACGGCCGTTCTCGTTATTTTGTACTTTTTTATTATGCATGATTTTTGGAGAGGGATGTAAAAAAGCATACGATTAATCGTATGCTTTTATATCTGTTAATGATGGAAGAGAGGCAATTGCACCGTAATTTGTACATGTGATAGCGCCTACTTTATTTGCAAAGGAGATAAACGCTGTTAAGTCTTTGAAATGATACGAAAGTGTATGTTCACTTTGGGCAATCTGATATAACATTGCTCCAACGAAAGCATCACCAGCACCAGTTGTATCGACTTGTTGAATGGAAATAGAAGAGACAATAGTTTGACCTTCATTTGTCGCAAGAAGGGTACCGTCTTTTCCAAGTGTAATAGCTACTACTTTTGCGCCATAATTTAATAATTTGAGTGCAGCTTGTTGTAAATCACTCTCTTTAGAGAGCATAGTAGCTTCCTCTTGACTTACTTTTACGAAGTGTGCATGTTTTATAAAGGTTAGACAATCTTGAGAGAATTGTTCTGTATTTGTAATGAGTGCACTTCGATAATTTGGATCAAAAGAAATAAAATGGCCTTTATCTTTCGCATATTGTAACAACTGAAAATACGTTTCTTTTAATGGGCTTGATAGTAAAGCTGTCGCTGAACCGAAATGTATTAAATCATTCGTTTGTATTTTTGATAAATCAATGCTATTGAATTGATATTCACCATCTGCACCACGCATAAAAGTAAAATCACGTTCGCCATCTTGATCGATGGATACGAATGCAAGTGTTGTTTGTTTATCTTTTATGAGCATGGATGTATCGACTTGCGCACGCTGTAAAGTTTGTTCAAGAAACTCACCAAATGGGTCGTTTCCTACTTGCCCCATAAATGTAGCGTGTCCACCTAATTTTGTAATCGCAGCAGCAACGTTAGCGGGTGCTCCACCAGCTTTTTTTTCGAAATCTGAACCGTTTACTAAAGAAACGTTAGTATTTCGGCACACAAAATCAATTAATAGTTCACCTATACAAAAGACATTTCTCATACAATCCCTCTTTTCAGCTTATATTGTGTGATGGTAAAGCTTAGTTTTGCATCTGAAAAGATTGCGATATGATGTTTCATGTCTTTTCGGGGAAAAACTCGGGACGTAAAGACTGTTGAACCATCGTATAAGAAAATTTCCACGATGCTTTTATCTACAAATATTTGTAGTTCTATCGTATCTTGAATATTGATTTTTTTACAGCGTTCAAATCCATATTCTCCGCCAAATTGATGGTAGAAGTTGCCTCTGTCTATAGAAATAGTACCTTGTTCCCGATTAAATGTAATGGGGAAACATTCCTCCTCATTGTGGAAGAGAGAAAGACCAAAACGCTTTGCATCTTCTGTTTTAAGTGTAACAATTAATTCATAGGAGTCTTCATCATCAAGCGTTGATAATACATTTAATCCAGCTGTTATATCTCCTGAAATGTCTTTTTTTGTTGTTCGTAGTTTTGTTAATTCTGAAACTGGTTTTTGTTTTAAGATGTTATCTTCTAATGTTAATTCACGTGGAAGTGTTAGGCAATGAGCCCACATATAATCATCAGAAGGATATGTGATTTCACTTGATCCTGCCCAAGCAAACAATAGGCGACGACTAGTAGAGTCTTCTAAAGTTTGAGGGGCATAAAAATCGAATCCTTTATCAGCTTCGTAATAGGAATCAACATGGAAATATAAATTTTTAATATCGAAATGGCCTATAGCATAAACGACATTGTATACATTGTGAAAGTTTTCTCCGTCTTTTTCAATTCCTTGCGGTGAAAAGAGAAGTACATCTTTCCCTGATAATTGGAAGTAATCGGGGCATTCCCACATAAATCCGAATTCTTTTAAGTTTGTTGTAATTTCGCCTTGGAAATGCCAATTGTATAGGTCTTGTGATTTGTATAGTAATAGAGTTCCTGTTTTATTTTCACGTTGGGCACCGAGTAACATATAGTACATATCATTATGTTTCCAGACTTTTGGATCACGTACATGTTTTGTATATCCGTCAGGAATTATATCAATAACAGGATTATTACTATATTTCGTCATCGTATATTGTGAATCCATTGTTGCCATACATTGTTTTGCATCACGGGAATCATCAGGCTTTTTTATATTCCCTGTATAAAGTAGATGAAGAAGGCCATCTTTTACGATAGCACTACCAGAATATGCACCGTGTGATTCATAGCTTTCAGTAGGGATGATGGCTACAGGCATACGCTCCCAGTTAATAAGGTCTTTTGACCTCACATGCCCCCAATGCTTCATTCCATGAATGGGACCAAATGGATACCACTGATAAAAAACGTGATATTCATCATTGTAGTATGATACACCGTTAGGATCATTCATTAATCCAAATGGTGGGTGGATATGATAAATTGGTTTCCATGAATCTTGGTTTGCAATTTCATATAAAGAATGTAATTCGTCTTTATTAGATTGCAGTATTGTTTTATATTTTGACATAGGTTTTCACCCCGTTATTATTTACTTTCTTTATATAAAATGAATGTGGCAACAAAAGCAGTGATAACTGCAATAGCGAAACCAATTATATAGTGAATCATGTTCATCATGCCAAGAGGTGCAACAATTGTAAGCATCGGAATACCTGTTAAACCGTATGCATTAGCCGCTACTTGCATCCAAACAACGTAAGCGCCTCCAATTGCGCCGCCAATAGCTGCTGCAATAAATGGTTTACCAAGTTTTAAATTGACACCAAAGATAGCTGGTTCTGTAATTCCTAAAAATGCTGAAGCTGCTGCTGGAATTGCAATTTCTTTCGTTTTTTTGTTTTTTGTTTTGAAATAGACAGCTAAAGTAGCACCGCCCTGTGCAACGTTCGCCATTGACCAAATAGGGAGTAAGAAATTGACACCGATATCTTTATTTGCGAGTAAGCCCGCTTCAATAGCGTGGAAGCTATGATGTAAGCCAGTAAGAACGATTGTTGAATACAATCCACCGAATATAAGTCCAGCTACTGGTCCTGCAAATTGATAAATTGTATTTAAAAGGTACGTAATGCCGTCACCGATTTTATATCCAATTGGTCCGATAATAATAAGTGATAAAAAGCCAGTTATAATAATTGTTAAGAATGGTGTAACTAATAAATCTAAAGAGTTCGGAACACGTTTTCGAAGTTCTTTTTCAATTGTACTCATAACATATACACATAATAAAATAGGTAAAACAGTACCTTGATAGCCAATCATATCAATATCCATACCAAGGAAATGTAAAACAGTGGGTTTTGCATTTGAAAGAGTCCAAGGATTTGTTAAGTTTGGGTGAGTTAATATACCACCAACAACTGCACCTAAGAAAATGTTTCCACCAAATTCTTTAGCGGCACTAACTCCAATTAAAATAGGTAAAATGATGAAAGCTGCACTTGAGAACATATCAAGTAATTGGATAAGTGAGTGATCTCCAGGAACTAATTTAAACGCTTTCAACATTCCGAGTAGACCCATAAGTAAACCGCTTGCGACGATAGCTGGAATAATTGGAACAAAAATATTAGATAGTGTCTTTGCTAGGCGGGCGATAGGATTCATTTTTTTCTTAGGTATATCGTTTGATGTTGTAGAATCTAGTTCGGCTATTCCAATTAGTTTTGAGAATTCATCATATACTTTGTTTACTATGCCAGTTCCAAAAATAATTTGATATTGCTCGGTCGTTGCAAAAGCACCTTTTACTCCATCGATGTTTTCGATTTCTGCAGCGTTTATTTTCGTATCATCCTTTAATATAAGACGAAGGCGAGTCGCGCAATGTGTGGCACGAACAATGTTTTCCTTTCCACCAATATTCTGTATTACTTGAGTTGCAATTTGTTTCATATCCATAAAAATTCCCCCTTACTATAAATTTTCTTTTGTGGAACCGGTTCCGTAAAAAGTTAAAATAAAAAACAGGGAAATGATGTTGAAAATCCTGTTTTTAAAATGTGGAACCGGTTTTAATTTTATTATAGAGCGCCTTTATATTTTGTCAACGCTTTCTTGGATTTTTAATGTATAACGAGAGTGTAATATTTTTGGTATAGTTTTGTTTTCAACAAGCTGTGAAAGAGAAGTGGCAGCAAGCTTTCCAGCATACTCATAGTCAAACGCAATTGTCGTTAAACTAGGGTGTACCATTTCTGAAATATCATATCCACCGAATCCTGTTACAGAAATATCACCTGGTACAGAAAGAGAGTGGGAGTGAATGACTTTCATTGCGCCAAGAGCGATGTTATCTGTAGCACATACGATAAGAGTTGGGCGATTATTATCTAAAATATGTTGTACTTGTTTCATGGCATCTTCTATGCGGAAAGTTGTTTCGTAATATGAAACGTTGCAAGTCGGTTCTAAATTTTCAATTGCTTTTTGAAAACCATTTTTTCGATTTATTCCAACAGAAATATCATCTTTTTCTATCCCTAAATAGGCAATATGTCGATGGCCTTGCGATAAAACGTATGCCCCTAACTCATAAGCTGCATCATAATCATCGTGAACGAGGCAATATTGATCTTTATATTCTTGCCCGACGAATAAAATAGGGATGTTTGAATTAGCCATAATTTTTTGATGTTCATTCGTTAATGTTTTTGTTAATAAAATAATGCCAGCTACCTTTTGTTTTATAAAGTTTTCAATTGCTTGTATTTCAGTTCCGGTTGTTTGATTTGCATTTGCTACAAGCATTTGATAGTTATTTTCCTGTAATGTTTTATCGATCCCGATAAGTGTTTTCATTGTAGCGAAGGAGTCTAATCGGGGGATGATGACACCAATTAAATTTGTTGTTTTTGCTTTTAAACTTTGAGCAAATGTATTGGGAGAGAAATTTGTTTCCTGAATAATACCTTCGATTTTAAGTTTTGTTTTATCACTTACATATCCGCCGTTTAAGTAACGAGAGACTGTGCTTTTTGCAACTCCAGCCAATTTGGCGATATCTGCAATTGTTTTAGCCATAGTATTCCACCTTCGTATTCATAAAAATGTTAACTTTATTATAGGGAGAATTAGAGATGACGTAAACAAGAAGAGAGAAAGAAAAAACCACCTCACGTATATGAGGTGGAATAATTGTTAATATCTAGGCTTAAATGTATGACAACAAGTCTCTACACTCGTTGCTACAGAACTTTCTAGCGTTTCGTTTGTTAAAACAGCAGCTGTATATGAATCATTTTCAGTTTGACCAGTTTCATCTGCATCAGGCTGAACGATGATCGCACTTGCTTGACAAAAGTTACCTTGTCCCCAAAAAGAACAGTTGGAAACAGAACATCTTACTTCTGGCATAAAACCCCCTCCTTATACATTAGTGTGGGATTTTACGCCCATTTCATGTGTAGAAGGAGTTTCCTTTTCTCGTTACTTTTTCGTTTGCTCAAGCCATTCTTTTAATTTGTCTTTCGGCTGTTCACCGCTAATACGGCTCACTTCTTTGCCATCTTTAAAATGAATGATTGTTGGTGTACCTTGAATTTTATATTCATCCCAAGGAACATCTAATTTTTCAATATCCATAACTTTCATATCAACGTTCAAGTCTTTAGCCATTGGCACTACGACAGGAGATAATTTTTGGCAATGAACGCAAGATGTTTGATAAAAGTATACTGTTTCTTCTTTTTTCTCTTTTAAGTTCTTTTGAAGATCTGAAAGAGAAATTTTATTTGTGTAGTAGTCAGGGCCATCTGTTTGACTACCAGTAGCATTATCAATTTTTTGGCTAGTTGAAGCGTTTTTTTCTTCCATTTGTGTTACAGCGAAAATTGCCGCAAACAAGGCGATAATAATACCACCAAATATAAGCATTTTTTTCATTCTTTCATCTCCTTATTTGTTTTTGATGACAATAAAGCTACAAACAGCGATTGTAATAAAGCCGATAAGTGCTAAAAACGGGATTGTCACAAAGCCGAACCAGTTTATGTATTCTCCCGTACATGGTACACGTCCACAAGCTGCCCCAGCGGCTGAAAATGCTGCGACTTTTTGAATTGCATAGTGATATAAAGAAATACAAGCACCAATAGTTGCGATAGGTAAAGAATAAGTTGCGATGCGATAGTCTTTCTTTGCTACAGCGATACCGAGCCATAAAACGAATGGATACATAAAAATACGTTGATACCAACAAAGAACACAAGGCTCAAATTTCATGATTTCGGAAAAATAAAGACTTCCCAGTGTAGCGATAAAAGAAGCTCCCCATGCGGTAAGTAAAGCATATTCTTGCTTTTTTTCTCGTCCCATATTTTATACCTCTCTTATAATAGTTACATACTAAATTATAGTATGAAGTGGTATGGAAAAGAAAGAAAAAATATGTTTATCAATAAAAGTTTTATAAGGAGAAACTTTTATTGATATAAACATTTTAAAAAAGCGCCATTCTCCGGAAGAGAATAGCGCTATATTTTACATTTGAATTTGTTCTACTTCTTCTACATGCGACTTTTGGGATGCGTGGTCAATATATTGAAATAGGAGCTGCAATTGTTTATCAACTTCTGGTAGTTCCTTGCTGTATTGATAAGCGTGTAAAAAATGCTCAATACGCTTAGAAAATAATTGATCGTTCGTTTGAACCATGAGAACGAGTAATTTATCCCAATTACAGCAATACGTGTAATAGAGAGCTTTATCATAGTCGTTATATGTTTGCACTGTGTACCCTCCTTACCGAGAGTTATATATAGTGTGTGATAAGTAAGGGGAAATACACTTGAAAGAATTTGTTAAGAAAAAAAGTGAATGAAAAGAAAAAACGAGGAGTTTCCTCGTTTTTTAAGCTTTTGGCATTGGCGTAGGTGTTGGTTTGCCATAGCCTTCTTTATATTTATTATCAATATAGTTACGAATTTCTAGCGTTGATTTTCCTTTTTGTTTCATGGAAGCAGATTCAACTGCGATTTCTAGGCAATTGACGCAAGTCGTTGCGTGGGAATCCCAAACAACTTCACCATTCTTTTTAATTTCACGGATAAAGCAGTTTTTATTATTTTTATGTCCTACACTTTCGCCGCAACCACAATAGCATGGAATCCAATCTAATAGCTCTGCATTTTGTCCAGCGACGGTGTAGATATCTTTCATTTGTGGATCAAGCTTATCTAGGAAGGTCGGAAGTGTGTCGACTCCTTTTGTTTTCTCTTGAATGTCAGCTTGCTGAGTGTGCGATGCGTGGTCATGTTCTTCTTTTTTTGATTCAGAAGATTTTTGGTCATTTGTACCAGTACTTCCGCATCCAGCAAGAATTAAGCTTAGTACTGCAAGTAAAGAAAATACATACTTTTTCATTCGCTTGTCCCCTTTACAAATGTATTAATCAAATTGTATCAGAGATTAAGGTGTATCGGTTGAAGATTTTTTTGACTGATTTTTGAAGCGCCATCTTAGCGAATGAACTAGAAATAAAATTGGGATATAAGCGTATACAATATACAATCCCGCTTGAGATAGTACAGTATTTAATGCGTTGATACTTTCCCGATTTTTAAAAAATAAAGAAGCTGTAAAAACGATGAAAATAAAAAATGGTAGTGTAAATTTAAATGAAATATGAAAGGAACGCTTCATGGTTTGACATGATGACCAAATAGTTAAACAAAGATTCGGCAAAATTATTAAAAACCAAACAAAAATAATAATATATTCGAACCGTTGAATAAAAGGAACTTTAATTATTTTTAACATCGTTAAAGTAGGCCAAATAGTGTGATTCAATTGTCCTTCACTATAATACATAAATGATACAATAGCTAAAACTACATAAATTAGAGTGCTAAAAACAATCCCTGCGTGAGCCCATCTTTTTAAAGATTTTCCTTTTTCAATAAAGGGATAGAAGATAAGAATTGTTTCAAATCCGAGAAATTCTAATGCAGATTGTTTTGCTGACACAAGTATGTCGAAAGGGGAATGCGTAAAAATAGGTAAAATATTACGAAAATGTGCATACTTCATCGGATAGACTAAAAAGAATACAACGAACATAGGAAGAACAATACCCCAAAAACATATCCCTGTCACAGAACGGAAGCCACCTTTTATAATGTAGTAAGTGACTAATAAAAACATTAGGGTAAGTTTCCATAACTTAATGGTAGGAAAGATCCAAACTTGTATTACTTCCATATATGTACGAAGAACAGTAAGGCAAAATAATAAGCAATAGAGAGTGAAAATTACAGAAAATATAGAGCCAATCCATTTTCCAAAGGTTGTTGTATGAATGCTAATTAAATCTCCGTCTTTTTCAAGCATTTTTAACATACAAAACAGTACAATATGAGTTGCAATACCTGCAATAATAAGAGAAATCCAAGCATCATAACCTGCATTTTTCAAAATTACACGTTGATATCCGAGAATTCCTATTCCGATTTGGAGAGAATGCAATAAAATAAATGCAAAATATGGAGAGACAGTTTTTGTTTTATTCATTGTATTCATTGCTCATTTCACCTCACTATTCCCCGATTCCAGATTGTACAATATTAAGATCTAAATTTATATCCACCGCTACATTTTGATACATATTTCGAATTTGTTTTATATTCCATTTTCTCGTATGGCTTCTAATTTCATCTCGTATTCCTAAAGGATCAATTTTCTTTTCTTGAAATTGTTTTATTAAATCTTCACAGTCTTTTTCAACATTTCTTTCAATTTGTTTTTTTATATAGTTGATATTTGTTTTTTTTCTTAGATCAATCCAATTTGGAGAGTTTTTAATTAATCCATTTAATTTTAAATGGATTTTTACTTTTGGTATGTCGCCAGTTTGATCTATATCATACTTATTTTCCCCAGCTAAGTTTTGTATAACAACCATACCTTTATGTTTATCCTTTGTTATCGCTGCTTCGTAACGTCCATTTTTCGTAGGGTTAATAAGTAATTTTGCTAAAACAGAATGTCTTTTATCCGTATACATAACGACTTTATCGCCTTTTAAAAAAGCAAGTCCTTTGACAGCGACGGAATGATTATCGTCCATTTTAAGATAAGGGACATAGGCATCACATACAGAAGAGTAGTAATTATATAAAAAAATGTCTAATGCGGTTTGTGGAATGTTCTCATTTCGGATATTTTGTTCAAGTAAATCAGCAATGTATAAAGATCCATTTTTTTTTCCGTAATTTAAAAGTTCCTCAGCTGATCCATCTACAATTGCTAGTTGTACATCGCGCCCGATATTTGGGTCACGTTGTAAGTTAGTAATAATCTCTCCCATTCCGCGTTCTCCTAGAGCCTTTCCAAATAGGACGACACGCATTTGACCTACAACGACATTGTGAGGTGATTTTGCATTTAATCGTGAAGCGATTGTCTCAAGTGAACGGGCAGATGTTGATTGAGTTTCTGGTTTAGACTTTACACCATGTGTGTACTCTGGGAAGAGAATAGTTCCTTGGAATCTTTTGTTTTTTGTGATGTCAAATCCAGCGACATGAATAATACGCTGCGTATCCACTATATACGTTTGTGTACAGCCAGTTTGTAAAATGAAGAAGATAATGATAATAAGGTGCAATAAAATTTTCTTCATTCATTCTCACCATCACGTTTTTGCTTCGATTTGTTTGGATTGTAGCGCCATTTTGATTTTGGTCTAAGAAAAGAAGGTCTTTGTGCCGTTTGACTAAATGGTAATCGAAGAAAACCTTCTGCTGTACCTAAACCACGAAATGGATATAAAGGTAACAAATAAGGTGATCCAAGCGATTTTAATTTAATTAAATGAGCTAAAATAAATACAAATCCGACAGCGAGGCCTAATCCTCCGAATGCACCGGCTAAAAGAATAAGCGGAAAGCGTAACAACCGGATAGTAGAAGACATCTTTACTGTTGGTGTTGTGAAAGATGCAAGAGCGGATAAAGCAACTGCAATTAATAAAATTGTACTTGTCAAAGCTGCCTCCACGGATGCTTGGCCAATTACAATCCCCCCAACAATCCCGATTGTTTGTCCGACTTTTGTCGGTAAACGCGCTCCAGCTTCACGGAGCAATTCAATTGTAATTTCTAAAAAGAGTGCTTCTAGAATAGGAGGGAAAGGTACGTTAGCTCTCGAGAAAATAATAGGACCTAGTAAATCGGCAGGGATCATTTGATAATGATATGTTAAAGCCGCTGTATAAATAGCGGAGGAAAAAAGAGAAAATATAGCTCCGAAAAAACGAATAATACGAAAGAACGATCCAATCATCCACGGTAAATAATAATCTTCTGGTGAAATGAAAAAATCCAGTAACGTTGTTGGTCCTGATAAAGCATATGGAGAGCCATCTGTTAAGATTAAAACTTCCCCATTAATTAATGCAAATACAGCTCGATCTAATCGTTCTGTAGGTAATAGAACAGGAAAAGGTGAATTGCTATTATCACTAATAAATTGCTCAATCATAGTTGAATCAAATGGGACATCAAAGTCAATGTCTTCTAGCCGTTGAATTGCGGTGTTGACAAATTGTTCATTTGTAATTCCTTCTATATAAGCAACTGCTACTTTCGTTTTTGATATAGATCCGACGGTAACTTCTTTAAAAATGAGTTGCTCCGTTACGATATTTCGGCGCAATAAGTGGATATTTGTATCAAGATTTTCAACGAAACCGATTTTAGGCCCGATTACACTATACTCATTTTCTGTATCGTTATATAATCGTTTTCCTAAAACAGTACTTTCGGCACGAATTAAAGCATATTGATCAGGATTCGCATTGTTTTTTAATCGTATTAAAATATATCCACCTAATAATTTTTCACGAATATCATCAATAGAAGGGGAGGTAATAATGTCTTCAATAGAGATGATATTACATAAATCAGAGATGTTTTGGATTTGTTCCGATTCTTTTTTTATAGGAGTTAAAATAAATTGTTTAATAATAAGTGCTTCCACGACAGACTTATAATAAAACAAGCACAACGTTTCATCTTTAAGTATGTTATAAGAGACAAAATCGCTTGATTCTTTCATGGTTTGTATAAATTCTGGAATAGAACAAAGTGTTTTTGTACTAGTCTTTTTTGATTTCTTAGATGATAAACCGAACATTTTCTCACCCCTAACTTACATCATTTACTTGTGTTAGTTTTTGGGAAAGACGGGAATTTATACTTGAAAATTGAAAGTTCATAAAGAAAAGGAAGAGTATTGAAAATCTCTTCCTTTTTGGTACATTAATTTGTTTTCTTTTCCTTAATCGACTTCACTAATTTCATCATTTCCGCTCGTATATCTTCTCTTTTTACATTTAATTTTTCGGCAATTTGTTTAATGTCCATTCCATCTTTTTTCATCTTTAATACATCATCAAGAGGAGTATTGCTTTTTTGAGAGATGATTGTTAACACAGTAAGATGACGCAATTTGATGTTATATTCTTTCATTTTTTGCTTTAGCTGATCCGGTGTGGATTTTTGCATAGTTGCTAACTGTTGTAGCAGTGCTTGCTTTGTTTCTTTATTCATATGATGCTTTTTCAGCTTACTTGGATCTATACCGAAATGCTCGGCTGTTTTCTCCCAAGATTTATTTTGCTTATAGTAAGCTAAAACATCTTTTATTTCTTTATTACTAATTCTTGCAATATGAGCAGCTTTCCAAATTTCATGTTTGTTATAGCCGAGTTTTTCTAGCGATTGCATTTCTTCTTCTGAAATTGGGTTATGGTGATGCAGTGTTACTTCTTTTGGCGTGGCAGCGGATATAGGGAAGGTGGATATCCCGCATAATAATGCTGCCATAGTCATACAAACAGCGATTTTTTTGTACATGTAAACTCCTCCTAGATGGATAATGTAGAAAACTGTACACATATCATTTCCATAAAATGTGAAATACTTGTGAACAAGTTAAGTTTTTTTATTCACAGCATGGAATGACGTTTTTAGAAGTTTTCCAACATAAAACATTGATTAATAGTAAAAAACTAAGGTATAATCGAAATTGAAAATCAATATCAATACTAACGATAAACTTATACATATAGATAAAAATAAGGGAGAGATAAATATGACTACATATACTTCCATCGCAAATGTGATTAAAGAAAGACGTTCTGTACGTACATTTACAGATAAAGCAGTAGAAAAAGATTTATTAATTGAACTATTAAACGACGCAACATGGGCACCTAATCATAAGCACCGTGAACCATGGAATTGTAAACTATACATTGGAGAAGGCCGCAAGAAATTAGTAGACGCAGTATTAAACTCTTTCACAGAAGAAGAAAGAGCGAAACGCGGTAAAATTTTATCAGATCGTTTTTTAGGCACACCTGCACAAATCGTTGTATATATGAATGAAGATCCACGTCAAATTCAGCGTGACGAAGATTACGCTGCAACATGTGCATTTATGCAAAACTTCCAACTTCTTGCTTGGGAACGTGGATTAGGTTGTGTTTGGAAATCAGGCGGATTAAACTACAATCCATTATTTATAGAAGGAATCGGTTTAACAAGAGGCCAACGTATCGTTGGAATTCTTCATATCGGCTATTTCGATAAAGCACCAGAAGGAAAAGCTCGTACTCCGATTACGGAGAAGATGGAGATTATTGAAGGTTAATAGATGAGACATTCTCGTTTTTGCGGGGGTGTCTTTTTATTATGCAATCAATCCTCATGAAAGCTTGTTCTTCATCATACACTTTCTTAAGGGAAAGTGTAAGGAGGGAAAATAATGAGAGCAAGTGACGATAAAGCACTGCAATATGCGATTGCGGAAATTACGGAAATTGCGACTGGATTTGGGCTTGATTTTTATCCGATGCGTTATGAAATATGTCCAGCGGAAATTATTTATACATTTGGTGCATATGGGATGCCGACAAGGTTTTCACATTGGAGTTTTGGAAAACAATTTTTCAGAATGAAATTACAATACGATTTAGGACTTAGTAAAATATACGAACTCGTTATTAACTCTGATCCATGTTACGCCTTTTTATTAGATACGAACTCTTTAATTCAAAACAAATTAATTGTAGCGCACGTTTTAGCACACTGTGATTTCTTCAAAAATAATATTCGTTTTTCAAATACGAAGCGAGATATGGTAGAGAGTATGTCAGCGACAGCTGAACGGGTGAAAGCATATGAGCATAAGTACGGAAAAGAAGAAGTAGAAACATTTTTAGATGCCGTACTTGCCATTCAAGAGCACATTGACCCGTCGCTCATGCGTCCCAAACTTGCGTGGAGTATTGATGATTTAGAAGAAGTAGAAAAGAAAAAGGTATCACAATACGATGATCTATGGAATTTAGATGATCGAAACAAAAAGAGAGAACGATCCAATATACGCAAAAAGAAGAAGATCCCACCGCAACCAGAGAAAGACTTGCTCCTCTTTATTGAAGAATATAGCCGTGAGCTAGAAGATTGGCAGCGTGATATATTAACGATGATGCGTGAAGAAATGTTATATTTTTGGCCACAGCTTGAAACGAAAATCATGAACGAAGGCTGGGCATCCTACTGGCATCAACGCATACTTCGTGAAATGGACTTAACCTCTGATGAAGCTATTGAATTTGCGAAATTAAATGCAGGTGTTGTACAGCCATCAAAAACAAGTATTAATCCATACTACCTAGGTATTAAAATCTTTGAAGATATTGAAGAACGGTACAACAATCCAACAGAAGAAATGAAGCGACGAGGCGTAAAACCAGGATCTGGCCGTGACAAAATGTTTGAAGTACGCGAAATTGAATGGGACGTATCGTTCCTAAGAAACTACTTAAATAAAGATCTTGTTATGCGAGAAGATATGTACTTATTCCAGCGCCAAGGAAAAGAATATAAAGTAATAGATAAAGAATGGGAAAATGTGCGTGATCAACTCGTAAATATGCGGACAAATGGTGGGTTCCCGTACTTAGTAGTAGAAGATGGAGACTACTTAAAGAACGGAGAATTATACATTAAACATAGTTACGAAGGAATCGAGCTCGATTTAAAATACTTAGAAAAGGTATTACCATATCTTCATCAGCTATGGGGAAGAACGGTGCATATGGAGTCTATTGTGGAGAGTAAGGGCGTTGTGTTTTCTTATGATGGGAAGATGGTGCATCGGAAGTATGTGTGAGGGGAAGAACGGACATAGGATACTGTGTCCGTTCTTTTTATTTGGAACTAAGTTAAATATGTTATTCTTGAAAAAAGGGAGTTACATAGAGAAATGGAGAGGTTCAAATGGGCAAAGTAGGGGTAGGTAAGGTGGATATTACGCCGCCTATAGGTATTGATTTTGTCGGATACCATAGAGAGACAGGAATAAATAATATTGAAGAACGTATTTATGGAACGGTTTTTGTATTTGAAAAAGATGAAATGAAAACTGTGTTTATAAGCATTGATACTATTGGAATGTTAATAGAAGATACGAATATGATTCGTGAGCGAGTAGCAAGAGAACTTCATGTTCCATTTGAGCAAATAACAGTTGTTTATACACATATCCACTCTGGTCCAGAAACGGTCGGTGATAATCCGCTCGTACAGTCGTATAAAACGATTTTAGTAAATAATGTAGTACACGGTGCTGTTACTGCGAATAAAAACTTGAAGCGATGCGAAGTAGGCTGGGGTGTTACGACAGGTGATATTGGGGTCAACCGAAGAGAGCGAACATCTGATGGAAGAGCAAAGATGGGCACAAATATAGGTGGTGTTGTAGATAAACGAATTGGCATGTTAGCAATAAGAGATGCTGAAACGAAGGAGTTATCTGGGATTGTAGTATTTTGTACGGCGCATCCGAATGTTTTAAAAGGTGATAGTGATGTATTATCAGCAGACTATCCGGGGATGACAAGAGAGATTCTTGAGAAGACCGTAAATTGTCCTGTTATGATTGTTCAAGGTGCTGCTGGTAATGTGAATGCGAAGTATCGAGGTTCAAGGAAAGCATTAAAACAAATGGCTCACATACTTAGTGGACATATATTAACGATGCTTCCAACAGTTATTTATAGCCCGATTGTAAATGTAAGAACAGTTTCGAGTACGATGCAAATGAAGTTGAAGGATATTCCTGAAATTGATGAGATACGAAGCATGGCCCAGTTAGCTGAAGAGCAGTGGGGTGTGAATACGGATGAATGGCTTACTATTGTTTTAAAAAAATATATGAAAGGTATTCGGCAGTTACGTATTGATTTAGAAGTTCAACTGTTTCAAGTTAATGATGGCATGTTTTTTGGTATACCGATGGAACCTTTTTCAGAAACTGCGTTAGAAGTGAAAGAGCGTCTTCGAAATGAACTAGCTTTTTTAGGTGGATATACGAATGGATATATTGGTTATTTACCAACAAGGGAAGAGTTTACATATGGTGGATACGAGGTAGAGCTAAATCCTGTTGTCTATGGACCTGTTACGAATTTATTGATGCCACCGGAGGAAAATACTGCGGAGCTGATTGTGAAGAAGGTTACGGGCTTATGTAATAAATAGAAGCTTTAATGAGACATATTTTTGAACGCAGAGTAAAGAATATGTCTCATTGTTTGATTTTGTTAAGTCAATGTAATTAATAATGTTATTTTGTTAAGTCAATGTAATTAATAATGATAATCATTATTAATTACATTGACTTCTAAAAAAAGAAAAACTAGAATTTATAAAAGGGATCTTCAATTGTTCGCTATCATTTGTATAGGAGGTAAGTTATGTTGGATAGCTTTATTTCTATAAGATGTAGGTTGGCTCTTTATAGTTTTGGTGTTCTTTTTATCTTTTTTTGTACAGTATTTTTGGTGAATCAGAAGGTGTATGCAGAAGATGCACCGTGGACATCAGTTTCAAATGAGGGAGAACGTGTACTTTTTCAAGAACAATCTTTGTATAGTAATAATCGAAGGGGAGAAGATCTTGTTTCACCTTCATTTGAAGGGCGTAAACATGGTGGGGAAGATTGGGGATACTTATTAAGAGACAGTAATTTTAATTATCCATCTAATATTCTTACACATTCTATAATAGGAAGAGATGATCGAATTAGAGTTACTGATACAACTTTGTATCCTTATAGGGCTATAGTACACTTAGTAATTCAATTTAATGGACAAGAAGTTTATGGATGTACAGGAGCGCTAATTAGTAAAGATACAGTATTTACAGCTGGGCACTGTGTTTATAATAAAAAGCTTGGTGGATGGGCAAAAAATGTTATTGTGACTCCTGGTAGAAATGGAAACCAAGCACCGTATTTGCCTTATAGTTGGACAAAGCTTTATTCAGTAAGTGGATGGACTGATGATGGAGATTCGGAATTTGATTATGGAGCCATTAAATTAAATGGATCTCCTGGAGATTATACAGGTTGGTTAGGATATAGAACTACTAACGTAGAGTCTCCAAAGGGGTTACTCGCAGTAGTTCCAGGGTATCCGTGTGATAAAGTAGGAAATGAAAAATATACTATGTGGACAGATTATGGACCAATTGAAGGCACTAGTCCTAGAATGTTAACATATAGGATGGACACTTATGGATGTCAAAGTGGAGCACCTGTATATCATGACTATTCTCGTACTGGTGTAACAATAATAGCTACCCATACAGTAGGAAGTAGTTCTTGGAATTCTGGAAACCGGGTGACAGACGATGTTTTTAATAATCTTAAAAAATGGTCTGAATAAATATAATAACCTTATATGGATTTTATGTTGTATATTGGTCATTATCATAATGTCTAGTTCTATAGCAAATAATGAAAAGAAGTTTAGTAAGGTTGTTAATTATGTAACTTTTCACGTGAAAAATAAAGAAAAACAGCCAATAAAAGGTTTTGAAATTATACTTATGAAAGACGAATCACCTGAGCCGAGTAAAGAAATTGGGATTTCAATAGGGAAAACGGATGAAGAAGGGAAAGTTATTTGGAAGAATGTGAGGAAGGGAAATTATATCATATTTTTACCAAATAGTGAGACGCAAATAGTTAGGGTTAATGATAGAGATGAAACGAGAGTAATAAATATATTATTGTAGAAAACGAATCCATTTTGAAAAAAAATAATCAAAATGGATTCGTTTTTATATGGAGTTTTTGTTTACCAGACAGGTCGTATATTTGATGATAATTTCTCTGTATTTTCTTTAGTAACGAATGTTGTTAAATCCTCTTTCAGTATTTGCATTCGTTCTATACCTATGTTTTCAATCCATCGCTGTTCTATTTCAGCTACTATTTCTTCTTTTGCTTTCATTACTGACAAACCACGTTCGGTTAAAACGATGATTTTACCTCTTTTATCAGTAGGATGTGTTTTGCGTGTAACGTAGCCACTATTCTCAAGAGAATCCACCATTTTACTTATAGCTTGTTTGGAAATCCCTAAATACTCAGCTAGCTCTATACCAGTTGCCCCATTAGGAAGGATGCGTTTGAACATAAAACCATGTGCTGGCCTAATATCCTCAAATCCTAATTCACTTAATTTGTCATGTAGCTCAGTAATTAATGTGCTAAATGATAATGATAAAAGCGATGTAAGATCTAACTCGTTAAATGTTTGATCCATATATATAACCTCCGCACTTGTAGTCAATTAAGTTGACTATGTGTAATACCTATTGTACTATATATAATATAGTCAATCAAATTGACTATATTATGTCGGTAGAACAAATAATGATTTATATAATATAAAATCAATGGAGGTTTCACATGGTTAATATCGTGAAAATTAGAGGGAGTGTATTTGCACCGTATGCATCGCTGGAACCTATTAAGGACCCTGCAACAGGAAGAGTGTTTGAATATGCTGGAGATGCACGTGAGTTTACACCACAAGCTGTGAACACAAAGCGTTCAAGGTTAGAACAAGAAGTGAATATTGATTTTTATAAAAGAGAAATTTTCACATATGCAGATGCTTGTATCGTCACCGTGAAGATTACAAATTCAGATGGCTCAATTGAGTATCAAAAGGGAGAAACAAGTACAGAAAACATTGTATGTACAAATATTGTATGGAGTGAAGATGAAGTTTCATTTGAAATGAGAGCAAGTGCAAGTAATCCTTTAAACGCAGCAGCACCTGCAGCTGATTATTTTTTGACTATACGAGCTAATGAAAGTGGTACTGTGAATATTGAAGGTGTACATGATGGTTTCCCTTGCTATGAATTTTATAAACAAGTAGATTTTGGTTCGTTTGAATTGATATACACACATGATTTCAGAAAAACGGATGATACCCCAGCAGCACTAGCTGGAGAGATGGAATATAGCTTTAAAACGACAGTCTAAACATAAATATAGCGTTATTTTTTAGAAAGAAATAGAAAAGTAAAAGAGAAATCTATTGGTTTTAGGATTGAAATTATGGTCTGTTTTATTTAATAAGCATTCAGCATCTAAAATAAAATTATAGAGGTGTTTCTTATGACTAATATCGTGAAAATTAGAGCCAGTGTATTTATTCCAATGTCTTGGACTGAGGCTAAGAAGAATATGGAAACAGGAAAAGTAATTCAATTCGAAGGTGATTCACGTGAATTCACACCGTATGCGGTAAATGCGATGCGCTCTAGAGTTGAGCAAGAGGTAGTAGTTGATTTCTATAAAGAAGAAGTGTTTTCATATGCGAACACGGGTATTACGACCGAGAAGATTACAAGTCCAGATGGTTCTGTGAGTAAAAGAACAGGGAAAGCAAGTACAGAAAATATTGTGTGCACTGATATCACATGGAATTCTGAAGGTGTGCAATTCAAAATGAGTGCGAGTGCAAGTAATCCATTAAATGTATATGCACCTCCTGTGGATTATGTATTAAATGTATGTGTGAAACAGGATGGTAGTATTGATATTCAAGGGGAGCATGATGGATTCCCTTGTTTTGAATTTTATAAGCAAGTAGATTTCGGTTCATTTGAAAAAATATATACACATGATTTTAGAGAAACTGGTGATACAGCGGCAGCCCTAGGCGGGAATATGGAGTATAGTTTTACAAAGAGATTATAGGAAGTATGACGATAGAACGATGGATTGCTTCATTCGTAAAGAACTTGGAAATATCTAAGTTCTTTTTTTGTTTCAAATTTGTGAAAGAAAGACATATTGATTGAAAATAAATTTTTTATACTCTATCATATACCCATACAGGTATATGTTTTTCTGTGTGATGCATGAGAAAATTAAATAATATGGAGGTTCGAAATATGTCTAGAAAAATTGTTGTAGTGGGCGGAGTTGCTGGCGGGGCATCAGTAGCTGCAAGGCTTCGTCGTTTAAGTGAGGAAGATGAAATTATTATGGTTGAACGCGGTGAATACATTTCGTTCGCAAACTGTGGATTGCCATATTATATTGGCGGTGTCATTACAGAAAGACAAAAGTTATTAGTACAAACTGTTGAAAGGATGTCAAAACGTTTTAATTTAGATATACGTGTATTGAGTGAAGTTGTAAAGATTAATAAAGAAGAGAAAACAATTACGATAAAGAATGTAACTACAGATGAAACATATAACGAGGAAT
Organism: Bacillus sp. TE8-1; assembly: GCF_008368855.1. Classification (NCBI taxonomy): domain Bacteria; kingdom Bacillati; phylum Bacillota; class Bacilli; order Caryophanales; family Bacillaceae; genus Bacillus; species Bacillus sp. TE8-1. The sequence goes on from NZ_QPET01000028.1 coordinate 46,370, forward strand.
ATGATGTTTTGATTCTTTCACCAGGGGCGAAACCAATTGTTCCACCTATTCCGGGCATTGAAGAAGCGAAGGCGTTGTTTACGTTACGAAATGTACCTGATACAGATCGTATAAAAGCGTATATTGATGAGAAGAAACCACGTCATGCGACGGTTATTGGTGGAGGATTTATTGGAGTGGAAATGGTTGAGAATTTAAGAGAACGCGGGATTGAGGTTACTCTTGTAGAGATGGCAAATCAAGTGATGCCACCAATTGATTACGAAATGGCGGCATATGTACATGAGCATATGAAGGTGCACAATGTTGAGCTTGTTTTTGAAGATGGTGTAGATGCGTTAGAAGAGAATGGGACTGTTGTACGTTTAAAAAGTGGCTCAGTTATAAAAACAGATATGATTATTTTAGCAATTGGTGTACAACCAGAGAGTAGTTTAGCAAAAGATGCAGGATTATCATTAGGAGTTAGAGGAACGATAAAGGTAAATGAGAAATTTCAAACATCTGAACCATATGTATATGCAATTGGTGATGCGATTGAAGTGAAAGATTTTGTTACAGAAACAGAAACGATGATTCCTTTAGCGTGGCCAGCTAATCGTCAAGGTCGCATGTTAGCAGATATTATTCATGGGCATACAGATTCTTTATATAAAGGTACGATGGGAACTTCTGTGGCTAAAGTTTTTGATTTAACAGTTGCTTCGACTGGAGTAAATGAGAAAATATTAAAACGATTAAATATACCCTATGAGGTAGTACATGTACAGGCAAATTCTCATGCAGGATACTATCCGAATGCTACGCCAGTGCTAATAAAATTAATTTTTAATAAAGATAGCGGAAAGATTTACGGAGCACAGGCTTTAGGGCGTGACGGGGTAGATAAGCGTATAGATGTTATCGCGACGGCAATGAAGGCAAACTTAGCTGTAATCGATTTACCAGATTTAGAATTATCATATGCCCCGCCGTATTCTTCTGCAAAAGATCCAGTAAACATGGTGGGGTATGCCGCAAGTAATATAGTAGATGGTTTTGTGGAAACGGTACAATGGCATGAAATAGATCGTATTGTTGACAATGGTGGATATCTTATAGATGTTCGGGAGCCCAATGAACTAAAACAAGGAATGATTAAAGGCTCTATTAATATTCCGTTAGATGAATTACGTGATCGATTGGATGAAGTGCCAATGGGCAAAGAAATATATATCACTTGTCAACTTGGTATGAGAGGGTATGTTGCAGCGCGCATGTTAATGGAAAAAGGATATAAGGTAAAGAATGTAGATGGTGGTTTTAAATTGTATGGGACAGTACTGCCAGAACGTGTTGTATATTGATATTTTTCATCTTCTACTTCAAGATTTAGTGGAAGATAAAAACTTATAGATTAAGGTTTTATTTTTTGTTTTGCGAACATATAAGGTGAAAATTTAAAATAGGGGTTTACAAAATACCCTATAGGGTATAATGTATTGTCATAGGTTATAAATAGTGACATAATGGTAATGAGGTGATTATAGGATGGAATATAATCAAGATATGAAAAATAGATTGAAACGTATTGAAGGTCAAGTTCGTGGTGTGCTTCGTATGATGGAAGAAGGAAAGGATTGCCGAGAAGTTATTACACAGTTAACGGCATCTCGTTCTGCTCTTGATCGTACAATTGGGCTCGTTGTTGGAACGAATTTAGAGCAATGTTTGCGTGAACAGTTTGAAAGTGGTAATGGTTCAAATGAAGAGTTAATTAAAGAAGCTGTTCAATTACTTGTAAAAAGCCGATAATCTGTCAAACATAATTGTTGACAGATTTTCAAAAACATTTTAATATACCCCTACAGGTATATGTGTATAAATTGTGGAGGAATCGATTATGAGTATAAAAGTGGATATGAGTTTAGATTGTAAAGGGTTGGCTTGTCCGATGCCGATTGTGAAAACGAAGAAGGCGATAGAAGGATTAGCACCAGGGCAAGTGATTGAAGTTAAGGCAACAGATAAAGGTTCTACGGTAGATATAAAAAGTTGGGCGAGTAAAGTAGGACATCAATATATCGGGACAAAACAAGAGGGTGATGTATTGGTGCATTATGTTAGGAAAGCAAACGAGCATGAAGTGAATGAAGTTGTGAAATATCCTCATACAATTACGAATTCGGAATTGGAAGAGATATTATTAAATGGTGAAGAGTGTATTGTATTAGATGTTCGCGAAGCAGCGGAATTTGCTTTTGGTCATATTCCATCGGCCATTTCGATGCCGTTAGGAGAGTTAGACAGTGCAGCGTTAGATCAGACGAAACAAATTTATGTTGTTTGCCGAACTGGTAACCGTAGTGATGTAGCTTGCCACATGTTGAAAGAGCAAGGTTATGCAAATGTGAAAAATGTCATTCCAGGTATGTTAGAGTGGCAAGGGAATGTGAAAAAATAAAATTTTTTAAATGAAAATATACCTATGGGGGTAATTAAATGAGTGTTAAATCGTTAAAAGCGAAAGATGTTGCAGAGAAAGTTTTATTCGGAGAGTTGTTTATTTTAGATGTTCGTAATGAGAAGGATTATGAAGATTGGAAAATTGAAGGGAAACAAGTTTCTTCTATTAATAGACCTTACTTTGACTTGTTAGATGGTGTAGATCATATTGTAAGTGAATTACCTAAAGATAAAGATGTTTTAGTAGTATGTGCAAAAGAAGGGTCTTCTATATTTGTGGCAGAGCAATTAACAGAGGCTGGATTAGAAAATATTTATTATTTAGCTGGTGGCATGAAGGCTTGGAGTGAATATGTAAAGCCTATAAAAGTTGGAGATTTAAAAAATGGTGGAAGTATGTATCAGTTTAACCGCCTTGGAAAAGGCTGTTTATCTTATATGGTCGTTTCAAATGGTGAAGCAGCAGTTATTGATGCAGTAAGAACAGCCGAGGCATATGAAGAATTTGCGAAAGAGCATGGCGTTACGATTACGAATGTAATGGATACACATTTACATGCAGACCATATTTCCGGAGGACGTAAGTTAGCGGAAAAGGTAGGTGGTACGTATTGGTTACCACCAAAAGATGCAGAGGAAGTTGTTTTTTCATACGAACCGCTTGTTGAAGGATCTGTTATTACGGTGGGGGGTACTAAAATTGTAATTGACGCATTATACTCACCAGGACATACGATTGGAAGTACGTCATTCATTGTAGATGATTCTTATTTATTATCAGGCGATATTTTATTTGTAGATTCAATTGGGCGTCCTGATCTTGCTGGTAAGGCTGAAGATTGGGTGAGTGATTTACGTAATACTTTGTATAGCCGATATAAAGAGCTATCTCAAAATTTAGTTGTGTTACCGGCTCATTATTCAAAAATAAGTGAAATGAACGAAAGTGGTATTGTTAGTGCAAAATTAAAAGATTTATTTGAGCATAATGCAGGATTAAATATTGAGGATGAGGGAGAGTTCCGTAAAGTTGTAACAGAAAACTTACCACCTCAGCCAAATGCATATGAAGAAATTCGTCAAACCAATATGGGTAAAATTCACCCAAGTGTGGATAAAGAGCGTGAAATGGAGATTGGTCCAAATCGTTGTGCAGTGCACGAATAATGAAATAAATAAAAAATGGAGGAATTGATGATGAATATAAAACAAGTGTTAGATGCGAAAGGTTTAGCATGTCCAATGCCGATTGTAAGAACAAAGAGAGCAATGGATGCTCTACAAACTGGAGAAGTGTTAGAAATACATGTAACGGATAAAGGGTCAGTTAAGGATATTCCAGCGTGGGCAAATAAATGTGGCCATGACATCGTAAAGCTTGAAGAAGAAGGCGATGTGCTGAAGTTTTGGATTAGGAAGGCGTAGTGAAGCAATAGTTTTGTAAATATAGAGAGGTTGGTTATATGAACACAATATTAAGTACGCTTTTCATTGTACTTGCTGCATGGTTTGTTATTTCACGATTTTTACCAGTGAAAGGTGTGCAAAATATAAATGGCAAAGAATTGAAAAGTATAGTGGGGAAAAAGGGGAAGTATTTTATTGATGTCCGTACAGTAGGTGAATATAGAGGGAATCATATGAAAGGCTTTCAAAATATCCCCCTAAATGATCTAGCAAGTAAGGCGAATCAATTAGATAAGAATAAGGAAGTAATCGTTATTTGCCAAAGTGGAATGAGAAGTAAGCAAGCAGCAAAGGTATTGAAAAAACTAGGGTTTCAGCAAGTAATAAACGTTTCAGGTGGTATGAATGGTTTGTGAGGAGGAAATTTAAAATGAAAGAAATGACTACAAAAGAATTAGAAGAAAAATTGTTGCGTAAAGAAGCGGTAAATATTGTGGATGTACGTGAAGTAGAAGAAGTAGCTGAAGGGAAAATTCCAGAAGCATGTAATATTCCACTAGGACTATTAGAGTTTCGTATGCATGAATTAAATAAAAATCAGGAATATATTATCGTTTGTCGTTCAGGCGGGAGAAGTGCAAGAGCTGTTCAATTTTTAGAAAGTTACGGTTTTCAAGTAATCAATGTGGTAGGTGGTATGTTAGCTTGGGAAGGAAAAGTAGAATAGGGAGAAACAATTTTTATAAATAAAAATACCCCTATAGGTAATTGGAGGGAGAACAATATGGAACAACAGAAGAAAACAACAATCGTTTTATTTAGCGGAGATTACGATAAAGCAATGGCTGCTTATATTATTGCAAATGGTGCAGCGGCGTATGATCAAGAGGTTACTATTTTTCATACTTTCTGGGGATTAAATGCTTTAAGGAAAGATGAACATGTGAATGTAAAGAAAACATTTATAGAAAAAGTATTTGGAAGAATGATGCCACGCGGTGCTGATAAGATGGGGTTATCCAAAATGAATTTTGCTGGTATGGGACCAAAGATGATTAAAGGCATTATGAAAAAACATAATGCAATGCCTTTGCCAGATTTAATTGATTTGGCAAAAGAACAGGGGATTAAACTTGTAGCTTGTCAAATGACAGTAGATTTATTAGGGTTAAAAGAGGAAGAGATTATGGAAGGCGTAGAGTTTGCAGGTGTAGGGGCATATTTAGCAGATGCTTCGGATGGGAATGTAAACTTATTCATTTAATCACCTTCTTTTTAGAAGGAGGGGGATGTAAGGTGAGTGGAGTATTATTACTTTTTATAATTGGGTTTATAGGATCGTTTATATCAGGAATGGTTGGAATTGGCGGTGCAATTATTAATTATCCGATGATCTTATATATTCCGGTATTGTTAGGATTTACTGGCTATACGTCACATGAAGTGAGCGGTATTACAGCAGTACAAGTATTCTTTGCAACTTTTGCAGGTGCCTGGGCATATCGGAAAAGTACTGATATGAATAAAATGTTAGTTGTGTATATGGGAGCTAGTATATTAATAGGAAGTTTTATAGGAAGTTTTAGTGCAAATCTATTAGATGAACACGCTGTAAATGTTGTTTATACAGTATTGGCGACCATTGCAGCTATGATGATGTTTGTACCGAAGAAAAATAATAGTGGAGCAGTTAAGTATAATAAATGGTTAGCAAGTGTGTTAGCGTTTATTGTAGGAGGTGTTTCGGGCATTATTGGAGCTGGCGGTGCGTTTCTTTTAGTTCCTATTATGCTAGTTATTTTAAAATTACCATTGCGCATGACGATAGCGACATCTATCGCTATTACGTTTATTTCCTCAGTAGGGATTACGACTGGAAAAGTGATTACTGGACAAGTAGTTATCATTCCAGCTCTAATTATTGCGGTTGCAAGTATATTTGCTGCGCCACTTGGAGCTCGAGTCGGGAAGAGGATAAATCAAAAAGTACTACAATATATGTTATCGATTTTAATTGTCGGCACTGCTGTTAAGATGTGGATTGATATGATATCGAAATAAAAGGATGGCGCTGCTTGCAGCCCATCCTTTTATTTATGCCCAAATAACTTTCATTAAGTTTTTATATTCGTCATTCGCTAATTTATATAGCATTCTCGTATGTTCAAAGACAAGTGCTGGATTAAAGTTTGGTTCTGAGAATGCAAGAGATGTTGAAATATCAATTGCATTTTGCTTATTTAATGTGAATTTTGCAAAGCGATAAGATGTATTTAATTCATTGATGACATGTAAAATATCATTTGTTGATGTTGCATCAGGTACGTGAGCAACATTGAAGCAGTATATATCCACCGTAGGATGTTCGTTTTGGAAAGCAGCGATAAGTTGAATTTTTGCGCCAGCTTCAGTCTCTAATCCTACTGAAAAATGAACAGAGCCATCATTTTCATCTATATTTTCTTCCATGTATATATCGTTGGATTTTAAGTAGTCTTTAAAATCTGAGATGTTATGTTTTACTGCAGCTTTCATATGTATGAGCCCCCTGATAATTGGAATAGATTGCTACTATTTATTATAATTTAAAAATATTAAAAAAGATAGTTAGAAAGTTCTGATTTTTAATTCTGAAGAAATAAAAAGAAGCCGTACTCTACCTCCATAGAGTACGGCTTCTTTACTATTCATTGTCGTTAGACGATGTTTCTGTATCTTCACTGCTATTTTTGTTCTTATTTTTCACTTCATTGTTACTTGATTCGCGTTCACTTGAATTTTCAGACTTAGATTCTTTTGTCTTTTTCGAATCAGAGTCTGAGTCAAACTTTGTATATGCAGGTAGTCCAAGATGAGTACGAAGTTCATTTGTAACATTAGCTAATTCTTTTTTATCTGGATTGTAGTAGTAAGTTCGACCACCACCAGCAGATTTGCTACAAGTATCGTCACCTTTTGCCATATAGCAATCATCACCTTGGATTTGTAATTTCTCAATTTCCGAATCCGATCCATATTTATAGAATGAAAGCATATCATCAAATGTTAAGTTTGTAACGAATTGGCCGTTAATATCATCAATGATGTTGCCAACTTTTGTTACAGAACCAACACTTGTTAGTTTATTTAAAATAGCCTCGATAACGAGTTGTTGACGTTGTCCACGCATTGCATCACTATCGATGTGTCTTGTTCTAGCAAGAGCAAGAGCTTCTTCGCCATTTAGCTTTTGAACACCTTTTTCTAGGTGAATAGCCTCAGCATTATCATTGCTATCTTGCTCAGTAAATTCAACTGGTACATCAACTTCAACACCGCCCAAGTCATCGACGATTTTTATAAATGATTTAAAGTTGAATTTTACAAAATAATCGACAGGAACATTCATTAATTTTTCAACTGCATCAATGCTTGCTTGTGGTCCACCATTTTTTCCGTTTTTAGCAGAACCGAATGCATGAGCGTGTGTAATTTTATCTTTTTTCTTTTCTATTGGAATATAAGTATATGTGTCACGTGGGATACTTAATAGTTTAACAGTTTTGCTATCTTTATTAAATGTTGCAAGTAAAAGCGCGTCTGTTCTTATAGCTTCACCATATTCTTTTCCACGGACATCGCTTTCATCAACACCCATTATTAAAACAGAGACATTGTTTGTAATAGGTTTTACAGCCTTATCACGTAAATCAGATTTATCACCGCGTGCTAAATCGTGTGCGGCATTTCGAACAGCAGAAGATGCTTTATTTACTAAAAACCAAGTATAACCGCCGCCTATTAATAAAACGAATAGTATAGCGCTTATAATAATTTTTATTTTTTTCTTATTTTTTTTCGGTTTATTGCGTGTATTTTCTTGCAAAGATGGGTTTTGCTCCATTTCCTGTACTCCTTCATTTGGATTGAAATACGACACTCATATCCACTTATTATAATGAAATTTAGCGAAAAAAAACATTACAAAACATTTACATTTCGTAAAAATTCAATATATTTATAAAAAGTCAGATTTTCTATATTATCTTTTTTAGATGTAGAATAAGTATAAGTTGTTTTAGTAGAAATGAAAATATGTATTGTGAGAAAGTGATAGAGAAGTAAGATTTGTTGAAATATAGCCAAGAAGAAACGAGTAGGTTTACTAAGTTTTTCTATATAATAAAGAAGAACTTTACGGATAAAGGAGAGAGCATAATGAATCATACATCATTCCGAGCAATCGTTGTGAACGAAACGGAAAATCATCAGTTTGTAAGAAAAGTTGTTGAGAGAGAAGTAAGTAGTTTACCTGAGGGAGACGTATTCATACAAGTTCATTATTCTTCATTAAATTATAAAGATGCTCTTTCAGCTACTGGTAATAAGGGTGTTACGAGAACATATCCTCATACGCCAGGAATTGATGCTGCAGGAGTGGTTGTGAGTAGTGAAGATGCTACCATTAAAGCAGGAGATCAAGTTATTGTAACGGGATATGACTTAGGTATGAATACCTCTGGTGGTTTCGGAGAATATATTCGCGTGCCATCATCTTGGGTCGTGCCTTTACCGGAAGGAATGTCATTAAAGGAAAGTATGATGTATGGGACAGCAGGTTTTACTGCGGCTTTGTCGGTATATAAGCTTATTGGAGCAGGAATCAAGCCTAGTATGGGAGATGTTTTAGTAACGGGTGCTACAGGCGGCGTAGGGAGTGTAGCTGTTAGTATATTAAGTAAGTTAGGGTTTAACGTAGTAGGAGCGACAGGAAAAATGGAAGAGGAACAGATGCTACTACGTCTAGGAGCGAAAAAAGTGATTCATCGCGCGGAATTGAATGATGAATCAGGAAGACCAATGTTAAAAGGGATATACGCCGGAGTTATCGATACTGTAGGTGGACATATGTTAGAAACAGCTTTAAAAACAGTAAAGTATGGTGGTTGTGTAACGACATGCGGTAATGTGGCAGGCCAGGAACTACAAACAACAGTATATCCATTTATTTTACGAGGCCTAAGCCTTTTAGGGGTAGATTCCGTGCAATGTCCAGTGGATGTGAGAAGAGATGTGTGGACGCTTTTAGCGAATGAATGGGGAAATAAAGAGTTACTATCTTATACAGAAGGATGTACATTAGAAGAATTAGAGAAGAAGTTTACACTTATATTGCAAGGAAAGTTAAAAGGAAGAACAGTTATTAAAATAAAATGAAAAAAGAGACGCTTAAGTTAGCGTCTCTTTCTTATTATAATGATTGTTTTAGATTGATTTTACCTTGTTCACCTAAAACACCGTCAGCGATATTTACAGCATGATCGCCAATGCGCTCTAAGTTACTTACCATATCGACGAAGATGATACTTGCATCACCTGAACAGCTGCGTTCGTTTAGACGTAATACGTGACGTTTACGAAGAACACGTTCCATTTGGTCGATTTTGCGTTCTTTTGCAATAACAGTTTGAGCTAGTTCAGTATCGAAGTTTGTTAAAGCTTCAACTGAGTCTTGCAGTGTTGAAATTGTTAATTCAAGCATTTCGTTTAACTCAGCTAATGCTTCGTCTGATAGTGTAACACGGTTTGAAATTTGGAAATCTACAAGTTCTACAAGGTTTTCTACATGATCACCGACACGTTCAATATCTCCAACAACACCTGCTAAAACAGAATGTTTTTCAGAATCCGTAGGTGAAAGTGGCTTTTCTGATAGTAAAACTAAATACTCGGTAATTTTTTTATCTAAATTGTTAATAGCTCCTTCTAATTGAGTAGCCATGTCAGCGTGTTTTTTATCTTGTGTGTTTAAAAATTGGTTTGCTTCTTTTAATCCGTGTAATGAGAACTCAGCCATACGGATAATCTCTTTTTGAGCTTCTGTTAAAGCGATGGCTGGAGATTGTTCAATAAAGATTGGATTTAAATGTTGTGGTTTGAAGTCGATAGCTGCATCCTCACCACGAATGATTTTTGTTACAATCCATGCTAACACTGCAATGAACGGGAATTGAATAATAGTATTTGTTACGTTAAACGTTCCATGTGCAAATGCGATTGTCATTTCTGGGTTTAAATTTAATGACGTTTGGAAGTATTGAATTAAATTTGTAAAAGGTATTAATAAAATTGTAAAGATGATCGTACCGACGATATTAAAGATAACGTGAACTAATGCTGCACGTCTCGCTGCAATTGAAGTACCGATAGCTGCTAATACTGCTGTAATTGTCGTACCGATGTTATCACCGAATAATACAGGAAGAGCAGCTTGTAAATCGATTGCACCTTGACCGAATAGTTCTTGTAAAATACCGATAGTTGCACTTGAACTTTGTACAATTAACGTAAAAACTGTACCGACAACAATACCTAAAATTGGATTATCACTCATGCTAACTGTTAATTCTTGGAACGATTCTAAAGAGCGAAGAGGCTTCATACCTGTGCTCATTAACTCTAAACCGAAGAATAACATACCAAAACCGAATATAACTTGACCTAAAGAATGTACTTTTTTATTTTTAAAGAAGAATAATAAGATAGCTCCAACTGCCATAATTGGGAGAGCGTATTCTCCGATTTTAATTCCGATAATAAATGCAGTAACTGTCGTACCGATGTTTGCACCCATAATAACACCGATTGCTTGTCTTAATGTCATAAATCCGGCACTTACAAGTCCGACTGTTAAAGCGGTTGTTCCTGAACTGGATTGGATTAATACAGTAACTAACATACCTGCTAGTACACCCATAAGTGGGTTTGTTGTAAAACGATCTAGAATATCGCGAAGACGATCTCCAGCTGCTTGTTGCAGTCCATCGCCCATGTATTTAATCCCGAATAAGAAAATACCTAATCCACCAATGAACTGGAAGATCATATCTTGAACATTATATTCCACGCATTCCACTCCTTAAATTTCATGTACGATGTAATTATTAACTGAACCTTGAGTCACTGTAAACGGTTTGCTAGTAAAATTTACACTAAATTTACAAAGGGAATAAAAGTTTACAATCCCTTAAAGAAACAACTGCATTTCATTTGTTTTTACCTTGTATAAATCTTAATCTTGTAAAGAAATCACACTTTTTAGAATAATATTGTTCAGTCGAATATCGAGGAAAGTATCTGCGAGTTCATCGTATATTTTTTGATGAAAGTTAAGAAAATATGTAGGGAAATGCATGTAGTTTATAACAGTAACTTGAGGGGAAACAATTCTTTTAACACGATAAAAAAAGCCACTGAATTATCCAGCAGCTTTTTCCGTGTTTTTATCGCCATGCTTTTGTTTTCTTATGCTTGTAATGTAAATGAAGAGAAAAGCAATAAGTAATAGAGAGGAATAACGATATACAGTTGCATAGTTTGTAAAATGAGCAATAAATCCAAATATAATCGCTCCAGCGCCGATTCCAAGGTCAAATGCGGAGAAGAATGTAGCCGTTGCTACGCCGCGTCGATGCGGTGCTACGCGGTCAATCATCCATGCTTGTAGTGCAGGTTGAATCGCTCCAAAACCACTTCCGTAACATGCTGCAGCAATAATTAAGCTCGGAATTGTCGTCGTATACGACAATAAAATAATACCTGTAAATGTTATAATAACTCCCGGAATGATGACGAATGTATGGCCTTTCGCATCATATAGCTTTCCAGAGAATGGACGAGTCACAGCGATTGCTAGTGCGTTACATAAAAAGAAGAGACTAATATCAGCTATGCCGACTTCTGTAGCAAATAGTGTGATAAAACTTCCGATTCCTCCGTACATTAATGTAATACATAATATTAATAATGAAGGAAGTAAAGCTTTACGCTCAATAAATCCATCGAGAAAAGTACTAGATGATTGTTGTGGAGGCTGTTTCGTTTTTTGGATTTGAAGTAGTTTCGTTAATATTAATGAAACAATTGTGCACGATAATGCACATAAAAAAAGAATTGTGAAGTTATATGTTTGCATAAGCCATAGTCCGATAAGTGGACCGAGGGCCATTGCAATTGTTCCAGAAAGGCCAAAATATCCCATGCCTTCTCCGCGGCGAGCTGAGGGAATTAAATCAGAAACGACAGTTCCATATGTAGTCGTTGTAATACCGAAACCAGCTCCGTGCAAAATACGAACAGCAAGCAAGAGAAAAATAGTTGAGGCGAAAAGGTAACTGCCCATAGCGAGTAAACAGATAGCAGTACCGATCATTAAAATGATTTTTTTATTGAATTTTTGCAAGGCGTTCCCAGTTAGCGGTCTAACAAAAAGTGCCGCAACGGTAAACATGCCGACAACAAATCCGATATTTGAACTTGTGCCACCAATTTCTTTCACATAAACAGGTAAGGTTGGAATTAACATTTGAAACCCTAAAAACATACATAAGTTTGCAAAAATTAAAGCAACAAACTCTTTTGTCCATAACGGTTCTCGTTTTACGAGTATTGCTTCTCCCATATATTCATCCCCTATATAAAATTTTCTCTTTTCTTTCGAGTATATGTATTGGCCAATGCAACAGTCAAGGAAGGTGTCTTGAAAACGGATAACAATTTTTAAGATGAAAAACTGACAAATTTGTATAAAAGCTACACAACTATGAAAAAAAGATGTAAAGTATAGATGTATAGACTTGTAGGTGTTAAGAATGATAGAAATTGTTTTTTCTTTAAAGAAAGCGGATTCAAAAGAGTAGTGAACAAGAAGGGGATATATACTTTTTCACTACATATATTTGAAAAGGTTTACAATATGATGAAGGAAGAGGCGTGTACATATGAGACGATTAGGTATTTCTATTTATCCAGAACATTCAACAGTAGAGAAAGATAAGGAGTATTTAACATTAGCAAGTAAATATGGGTTTACACGTGTGTTCACATGTTTATTATCTGTGGATGGAGAAAAAGAGAAAATTATTGAAGAATTTAAAGAAACGATCTCACATGCGAATGCATTAGGGTTCCAAGTATTAGTGGATATTAGTCCATCTGTTTTTGAACAATTAGGTATTTCGTATAATGATTTATCATTCTTCCATGAATTGGGTGCGTACGGTATTCGTTTAGATGTTGGTTTTTCAGGATTAGAAGAATCAATTATGACTTATAATCCGTATGGTTTGAAAATTGAGATTAATATGAGCAATGGTACGAAGTATGTAGATAACATTATGAGTCATAGACCAAATCGTGAAAATTTAATTGGTTGTCATAATTTTTATCCGCATCGTTATTCAGGGTTATCATACGATCATTTCATTAAATGCTCGAAACAATTTAAAGATTACGGTATGAGAACGGCTGCTTTTATTTCATCATTTGATGCAACATACGGACCTTGGCCAGTAACAGAAGGGTTATGTACATTAGAGCAGCATCGTGAATTACCGATGACAACACAGGCGAAACATTTATTCGCGACGGAATTAATTGATGATGTTATTATTGCAAACGCATATGCGTCAGAAGAAGAATTACAAGCACTAGGTGCATTAAATAAAGAGAAACAAACATTTGATATAGAAATATATGATACAACGACAGAACTAGAAAGAATTATCGTATTAAACGAACCACATTTTTATCGCGGAGATGTATCTGAATATATGATTCGTTCTACACAAAGTCGTGTGAAATATAAAAAAGAAGAGTTTAAACCTCATAATACGCGTGAAATTAAGCGTGGGGATTTATTAATTGATAATGAACAATATGGTCAGTATAAAGGCGAATTACAAATTGCATTAAAAGATATGGTGAATACAGGAAAAACAAATGTAGTTGGTCGAATTGTAGAAGAAGAGATTTTCTTACTAGACTATTTACAAGCATGGGATAAATTCGGATTTACATTAAAGAAATAGAGAGAATATAAAGGGGAAAAACTACTGATTTCAGCAGCTTTTCCCCCTTTATATATAAAGAGCGAGAGGAAGAGCTATGACAAAGGTGCATCAGCGATTAATTTCTATTTTAGAAGAATTTTTAGAAGAGAAATCGATGTTAAATCGAGCTTTTTTAGCAGGCCGTTTACATGTATCAACGAAGACGATTCAAAAAGATATAAAATTATTAAATGATATATTGGAAGAAAACGGAGCGAAAATCGAATCGCAAAGAGGGACTGGGTACGAATTAGAAATTATACAAAAGAAGAAATTTGAAGACTTTTGTGTGAGTCTATTTCAAAAACAGACGGAAAAGATCCCAACTTCTTATGAAGAAAGAATAGCGTACATTCTGCAGCGTGTTTTAATGACAGAGGGATATGTGAAGCTTTCAGAATTAGCGGAAGAGATGTATGTGAGCAAATCAACGGTCAATTTAATTATGAAAGATGTTACAGATACATGTGGTCGCTATAAATTACAAATTGAGAAGAGACCGTATTATGGTATACGTATTGTTGGAGAGGAATTTAATATTCGTTCTTGTTTATCACAATATGGTTTACCGCGTTATGACCATACTCCGTTTCATGAGCAATTTGAGCAGACGGAGACATATTTATCGCTACCGCATATATCACTCATTCGCTCAATTATATTAAAGTATATTGAAGGCGGAACAATATATTTATCTGATATAGAAATTGATAATTTAGTCATTCATATTGCAATCGCATTAAAGCGTTGTCAAAGTCAACATTATATGAAAGGACTGCATGCGGAGCAATCAGAACTTATAATAAAGAAAGAATATACAATTGCGAAGCAGATTTTAGGAGATTTAGAGAAAGAGTTAAAATTTTTATTTCCAGAAGAAGAAGTATTATATGTGACGATGCATTTATTAAGTACTGCTGTTACAACGAGAGATCGCTATGAAAATGTAGAAGAGCTATTAGGAAAAGATATATATGCATTTATGCAACATATTCTTTTTAAAGTAGCGGAAGAACGGAATCTTATTTTTTATTATGATGAAGAATTATTATTTGGATTTGGTATTCATTTAAAAACGTTATTAAATCGTTTGAAGTATAAGTTAAATACGAGAAATCCTCTTTTGGCAGAAGTGAAAAAGAATTATCCGTATGCTTTTGAAATTGCGATTCTCGTTGGAGATATCATTGGTGAATATACGGGTGAATCGATCCCTGAAAGTGAAATTGGTTATATAGCAATTCACTTCGGCGGAGCGATGAGCCGTTTGCAGGAGCAGAATCAAAAGAAAAGATGCTTATTAGTTTGTGCGACTGGTCAAGGAAGTGCACAACTATTAAAATATAAAATTTTATCACAGTTCCGAGATAAATTAGAGATTGTAGGTATTACAGGCTATTATCAATTGAAAGTAGAAGATCTTTATAAAGAAAAAATAGATTGTATTATTAGTACGATTCATATACCGAGTGGCTTGCCTGTTCCAGTTATAAAAGTGAATTCAATATTTGATGATAAAGAGATTAAATCGATTGGTCAGCGGTTGTTTACGCATGTGAATACTAGTGTGCAGCCTTATATTAAGGAAGATTTAATCTTTTTAAATTATAGTGCTTCTACGAAAGAGGATGTTATTCAGTTTTTATGTGAGAAAGCTGCTGAGAAACGCTATGTACCAGAAAACTTTTATGCTTCTGTTATGGAAAGAGAAAATACGTCTCCGACAGCGGTTGGGAATTCAGTTGCAATACCGCATCCGATGCAGTTATTAAGTGAGGAAACTTTTTTGATGTTTTGCACACTTGAAAAGGCTGTTGATTGGGGAGATAAAAAAGTACAAGTAATTATTTTATTTAGTGTAAAGCGCAATAATAATGAAGATTTGCAAAGGCTATATGATTTTTTATATGATATTATGTCTAGTCAAACTACGATAGAGAAACTTACTCAGACCGAGGTAATTGAAGATTTTCAAGAGATTTTATTATCATTTTGAAAAAGTATATAAAAACTTCCGTTACATAACGGAAGTTTTTTATGTTTAATTGTATGCGTTTTCATAATAAGATGGAAATATAGAAAACATATAGCTTGGGGGAATTTAAAATGGCTGATATGCAAACTCCATTTGCGTTAATTTTACATGGTGGCAATGCGAGAAGTGCGGCGCTTGAAGCAATTGCTTTTGCAAGACAAGGAGATTTCGGGAATGCCGGTGAAAAGATGAAACTTGCTAGTGAGGAAATTTCAGCAGCGCATCGTATTCAAACGGATTTAATTCAAGAAGAGGCAAGAGGAAATCATGCAGAAATTAGTTTACTGTTGGTGCACGCACAAGATCATTTAATGAATGCAATTACAGTGAAAGAACTGGCTGAAGAATTTATTGCTCTTCATAAACGAGTAGAAGAGAAAGTGACTGTATAAGATGTACATTTTATTATGTTGTGCAGCAGGTATGTCAACGAGTATGGTCGTAAGAAAAATGCAAGAAGAGGCAAAGAAACAGGGGAAGAATTATAAAATTAAGGCAGTTGATTCAGAACTAGTGAAGCTTGAAATTAAGGAAGCCGATGTCGTTTTAATTGGACCACAGGTGAAATATTTATTCCCAGCTGTAGAGTTTCTTGCAAATTCATACAATATACCAGTTGCGATTATAGACCAACGAGATTATGGCATGTGTGATGGTTTGAAGGTGCTTAAGCAAGCAGAACAATTAGTTTTAGCATAATTATATCTTTTTAAATATAAACATTATAATGTTATAAAGTTTATTTCATTCTTTTATAGTAGAGAGAAAGAGGAGGGCTATTGATGAATGGGTTTATGAGTTTTATGGAACAAAAGATTATGCCAACAACGCAAAAGATTGCAGGACAACGACATTTATTAGCAATTCGAAACGGGGTTATTTCTACATTGCCGTTAACGATCGTCGGATCATTTTTCGTTATCTTTTTAAATTTACCAATTGATGCATATATGGAATGGATTGCACCGTTTCGCCATATTTTAGATATTCCATTTCGATTTACAGTAGGGCTAATGGCATTATACGCAGCGTTTGGTGTAGGGGCTTCGCTCGCGAACTTTTATCAGCTCAATCAGTTAAGTGCAGGGTTATTATCTGTACTCGCCTTTTTACTAGCATCAGTTGAACCAATTCAAATTACGAAAGCTGTACCAGGTGTTATTGATGCAGGTAGATATATTTCAGTAGGAACATTAAGTGCAACGTCTTTATTTGGCGCAATTGTTACAGCATTAATTGCAGTAGAAATTTATCATTTTATGATTAAGCATAATATCTCGATTAAATTACCAGATAGTGTACCACCCGCAGTTTCAAATTCGTTTGCAGCATTAATTCCAACATTAGCAGTTATTCTTTTATTCTGGGGCATTCGCTACGGTTTGAAATTCGATGTAAATACAACAATTACATATTTAATCGCACCATTAAAATCAGTATTAGTAGGAAATAATTTATTCGGTGGTTTATTAACAGTATTCTTAATCGTGTTTTTCTGGTCATTCGGTATACATGGACCAGCGATTTTAGGACCAATTATTCGTCCGATGTGGGATTCAGCAATTCTTGAAAATATGGAAGTATTCACTGCTACAGGAAATGCACATCAGTTACCAAACTTATTTACAGAGCAATTCATTCAATGGTTCGTATGGATTGGCGGATCAGGTTCAACGTTAGCTTTAGTAATTATGTTTATGTTCTCTAAATCTAAGTTCCTAAAAGAGTTAGGTAGATTATCATTCGTACCAGGTTTATTCAATATTAACGAACCAATTATTTTTGGGGCACCGATTGTAATGAACCCAATCTTAATTATTCCGTTCGTTATTACACCGTTAGTGACAACGACAGTATCATATTTCGCAGTTGTTTCAGGTATGATTCCACTTATGATGGCGAAACTGCCATTTACGATGTTAGCACCAATTGCAGCGGTAATTAGTACGGACTGGACAATTATGGCTGGTGTACTTGTACTTGTTAACTTTGTTATCTCATTCGTTATTTACTATCCATTCTTCAAAATGTATGAGAAACAACAATTAGCAGGAGAGGAGAAAACAGAATGCTCGGAGCAATTATCATCTTAATTACATTCGTGGTCGGACAGTGTATTGCCCATTATTCGAAATGGGTACAAAGTAAATCTTTATTAGTGTTACTACTAGTATCAGTTTTATTTATCGGTTGTTCAATGGGTGCATATGTAATGTTAGGATTGCAATCACCGTACGTAATTATTGTACCGACAATTTTATGTGCAACGTGTTTATCTGCAAAATATAGATTTACGAGCATGGCATTAATACAACGTGTGAAGGAGATGCAAAAGCATGGAGCGTAAATTAGGAATTTCACTTTATCCAGAACATTCAACGAAAGAAAAAGATATGGCTTATATTTCCGCAGCGGCACGACACGGTTTCTCAAGAATATTTACTTGTTTGTTATCTGTGAATCGTCCGAAAGAAGAAATTGTAGCTGAATTTAAAGAGATTATTAATCACGCAAAAGATAACAATATGGAAGTTATTTTAGATGTAGCTCCGGCTGTGTTTGATCAGCTTGGTATTAGTTATAGCGATTTATCATTCTTCGCAGAGTTAGGCGCAGACGGTATTCGTTTAGATGTAGGCTTCGACGGGTTAACTGAAGCGAAAATGACGAATAATCCGTACGGTTTAAAAATTGAGTTAAATGTAAGTAACGATATTGCGTACTTAGAAAATATTCTGTCGCATCAAGCGAATAAATCAGCTTTAATTGGTTGCCATAATTTTTATCCGCAAAAATTCACTGGTCTTCCATACGATTATTTCATTCGCTGTAGTGAACGCTTTAAAAAGCATGGTATTCGCAGTGCAGCCTTTATTACATCACATGTCGCAAACATCGGTCCATGGGATATTAACGATGGATTATGTACATTAGAAGAGCATCGTAATTTACCAATTGAAGTACAAGCGAAGCATTTATGGGCAACAGGGTTAATTGATGATGTCATTATCGGAAATGCTTATGCGAGTGAGGAAGAGTTAGAGAAACTAGGAAACTTAAATCGCTACATGTTACAGCTAAAAGTGCACTTTGTAGACGAAGCGACTGAAGTAGAGAAGAGAGCTACGCTGCAAGAATTACACGTAAGGCGCGGCGACATAACAGAGTATATGGTACGTTCTACAGAAGTACGTAAAAAGTACAAAGACTATGACTTCCCAGTGCGTGAAAGTGTGCTGCAGGAAAGAGGGCAAGTTGTAATTGGAAACAATTCATTTGGTAAGTATAAAGGTGAACTGCAAATCATTCTGAAAGAGATGCCGATAGATGAACGGAAAAATATCGTCGGTACAATTGCGGAAGAGGAGTTATTCTTACTAGATTATGTAGGAGCTTGGACGCAATTTACTTGTGTGGAATAGGGAAGAGAAGGAGAGGATGCTGTGGCATCCTCTTTTTTCTGTTGAAATAGTAATCTATCGTATATAGAATGCAAAGAGATAGACTTAATTTGGACGGGAGAGAAGGAGATGGAAGAGTATATAGATGATTTATTAAGGCGGATGGATGATGAGGAAACAAAGATTTGGCATCGTGCGTATGATGAAGCAAAAGCGTTAAATGACTTATTAACTTTTCCTTATTTACAGCAGAAGGTAATCAAAGCAAAAAAGGTATCTATGAAGAAAGACATTTATTATTTAATGACGAAACTCGCTATTAATACGAAAGAGATCAGTATTGCTGATTATCTTATAGATTGTTTGGAATGTGAACAAAACCCGACTTTGTTAAGTGAACTGCTTAGTAATATTTATACATTGCCAGAAGTAAGTGATACAAATAAAATTATTCCGTATATTTACCATAAAAACGATAGTGTTCGTTTTTGGGCAGTTTCTTCCTTAAAGTTATGTAAATCATTAGAAGCGGAAAGTGCTTTACTAAAGTTGCTGGATACTCAAGAAAATAAAGATGAGATTACAAATATTTGTTATACATTGTTTGAGATTGGAACAAATCAATCGATTCTGCCGTTAACAAAGCTTTTATATAGTAATAGTGCCTATGTTCGTTCAACTGTTATTGAGGTGTTAGCAAAAATAGGGGGATCGGACTTACAAATAGTTTATATTGAAGCTTTACAGGATAGAAATGTGATGGTGAAATATGAAGCTGTTCGAGCTATTTATACGTATGGCGACGAAATGGCAATGAGACCAATTTGCGAACGTGTGAATAAAATTGTTGCTAGAAGACGTAAAAATGAAGTAGAGCCTACGGATGAAGCAGAGATTATCATTGCTCTTCGTTTCTTACATAAGTTTGCTAATCATGAAGAAGTTTTAAGGATATTTGATAAAGTATATAAAAAACGAGGGAACTTATTTATATCAGAGAGGGAATGGCTTCGAGACAATATTGCTTACTTTCAAGAGAAAGAAAGAATGTAATAATTATAGAAAAGGAGTCAGTCTCAACGATAAGACTGACTCCTTTTTTTACTAACTAGTTTAATACTTTAACTGTAACTGTTTTACGTCCCCAGCTACTTGATGAACCTTTATCTGGCATTAAAACGTCGATTTTATTACCTTTAATAGCTCCACCAGTATCACCAGCGATTGCTACTCCGTAACCTTCAACCCATACTTTTGAACCTAATGGAATGACACTTGGATCAACTGCAATTAGTTTCATGTTTGGATTAGCTGTTAAGTTGTGGCCTAAAGCTGATTTTACTTGGTCGCCTGCTTTATAACCATTTTCAAGTGGATCTGCTGTGTAAGCTGTTGCTACAACACGTAACTCACGAGAAGATGATGGTGCACTTGTTTCAGTTTCTTTTGCAACAGGTTGTTGTGTAGCTGGTTTTTGAGCTTTAGCCGCTTCTTGAGCCTTAGCCGCTTCACGAGCTTCAGCTGCTTCTTGAGCCTTAGCTGCTTCACGAGCTTCAGCTGCCTCTTGAGCTTTAGCCGCTTCACGAGCTTTAGCTGCTTCTTGAGCCTTAGCCGCTGCTTGAGCTTCAGCATCTGCTTGAGCTTTAGCAGCTTCACGAGCTTTAGCAGCCTCTTGAGCTTTAACTTCTGCTTGAGCTTCAGCATCTGCCTGAGCTTTAGCCGCTTCTTGAGCCTTAGCCGCTTCACGAGCTTTAGCCGCTTCTTGAGCTTTAACTTCTGCTTGGGCTTCAGCTGCTTCGCGAGCTTTAGTTGCTTCCACTGCTTTAGCTTTTGCTTGAGTTTCAGCTACTTCCTGAGCTTTAGCAGCTTCACGAACTTTAGCTGTATCTTGAACTGTAGTCGTTTTTTCAACTTTAGCTACTGGTTGAACTTTAACTGGTGCTTTACCTGTTAAGTAAGGAACATGAACATAAGCTGTTTTTCCGTTATATTCAAATTGAATCCAATCATTTTGTACTTGGTGTGTTGTTTCAATTACATCATCTTTTTTCAACTTACCAAGAATCTCTGAGTCTGTGTTTGCCCCAGCACGTACGTTTAATACGTTTGCTGTTACGTAGTAAGTGTCTTTTGTATAGTCAGCGCTTATGAAAGCTTCTTTACCGCTATTCAATTGAACTTTTGACCAACCATTTTCTGTATGTAAAACATTTACTTTATATCCATCTAATAATTTTCCTACAACTTTTGATTCAGTAGTTGGGTTTTCTCGTACGTTTAGTACGTCAGTCGTTACGATTGTTTCTGCTTTAGCAGATGTTGTGAAAATCCCAAGACCAAAAACCGCTGCTGTTGCTATACCCATAAATTTTTTCATAATAGCCTCCATTGCATTTGTTTTCGTTGACCTCATTATAGCAACCATTATTTTCTTATTTGCGAAAAACATAAAATTACAAAGCTTTCGTAACGGGGCATTAATATTCTGTAACAATTCCATAAATATCCTGATAGCGCTTCCTTGTTGTTTTTTGGCGTATTAGGGCATATGAAACACAAAATGAGTAGTATTTCAATTACTGTAACGTTAATAATGTTACGGTAATATTTCTTGATGATATCTATAGTGTTACAAAAATAGCTTATTTTACTGTTTGAATGGGAATTTAGTTATGAAACGATAATCTTTTTAGGCGTGAAAATATATAAATGAGGTGAAATTTAATAAAATATCGATATAATTGTTACAAAATCAGTCGAAGTATGGAAAAAATTACGCCTTGATTTTCGTCTGTTACATAGTATTTTTGCAATAATAGAATTAGATAATAGCCTTAGTACCTATAAATAATGAAGAGTATTAGAATGATAGTTGTAACGTGAAACATATATAATAGAAGAAACTCAATTTAGTAGATAAATAAAAAACGCAGGAGTGTAAACTCCTACGTTTTTGTTTATTCATATCGTAAACATTCAATTGGATCCAGTTTGGCAGCTTTGTTAGCTGGCAGTAAACCGAATATAATACCGATTAACATTGAGATACCTACTGCAAGAAGTCCAAGTTCTTTTGAGACAACGAGTGGCCATCCAGCAAAGATTGAGACGATCCAAGCGAAGAAAATACCGAGCATGAATCCGATGAAACCACCAAGTCCTGTTAATATACAAGATTCGATTAAGAATTGTGTTAATACTTTACCACGTGTTGCACCAAGTGCTTTACGAATACCAATCTCACGTGTACGTTCTGTTACAGATACGAGCATGATGTTCATTACACCGATACCACCAACAAGTAAGGAGATAGCGGCAATACCACCGAATACCATTTTCATCATACCGATTGATTCGTCTAGTTGTTTCGTAAATTCACCTAAATCTTGTGCTTCGAATTTGTGCTCAAATTTAGGAGCTTTCATTTCGTTTAAAACAGAAACAGCTTGTTTTTCTACACTTTTACGTTCTGTCGGAGAGGTCATTGTTAATCTTACAGAGTCATACTCATTTACTCCTGAAATGACAGGCGCATTTTCAAGTGATGTATAACCTTCAGGCATAGGCATTCCAAAGTCATTTTTCGTTTCGTATACACCAACTATTTTATACGGCTTTCCTTTTATATCTGTGTATTGATTTGATTCCCAACCACTACTAAATAATTTGTTGAAAGCTTCTTCATTTAATATAACAGCAGGGATTGCTTGATTTAGTTCACTGTCATTTAATTCACGACCGTGAACTAATTTTATTTTCGAATCTGTCATAAAGGCGCCTGTTCCACCTTTTAAATCAAGATTTACATCTTTTGAACCAGCAGATGCTTTTACTTTCATACTTACGTCTGGATACACATCTTTAACGCCTGGTACAGTTTGCAGACGGTTTAGCATATCAGGTGTGATTTTGGCACTATCTGTTCCGTAATCAGGATTGTTGTAGTAAATCGTTACTTCGTTATCTTTTCCTTGGCCTAATTCTTTTTTAAACTTTGCGTTTGTACCATCACCCATTGAAATGATAGTAATAATGGCACTAATACCGATAATAATACCTAACATCGTTAAGATAGAACGCATTTTATGAGCAAAGATAGAGGAAAGGGCCATGCGTATATTTTCACTCGTATTCAAAATTAACCTCTCCAATCTTGGACGATATTTCCGTCACGAATTACAATTTGACGTGCTGCAGCTTCCCCGATTTCACGGTCATGGGTAATCATAATGATTGTTGAGCCTTGTTTATTTAATTCGTAAAAGAGGTCCATAATTTGTGTGCTTGTTTTCGTATCAAGTGCTCCCGTCGGTTCATCGGCTAAAATGAATTTTGGGTTATTTACGATTGCACGTGCAACGGCGACACGCTGCTTTTGTCCACCTGATAATTCGTTTGGTAAGTGAGTAGCGCGATCAGCTAAACCGACTTTTGTTAAAGCAGCTAATGAGCGCTCGCGTCTTTCTTTTTTATCGACTCCAGCGTAAATAAGAGGTAGTTCTACATTTTGAAGCGCTGTAAGTCTCGGTAATAACATGAAGTTTTGGAATACGAATCCAATCTCTTTATTACGTACGTGTGCAAGTTCTGTTTCAGACATGTTTGAAATATTTTGACCGGCTAGTTCGTACGTACCTGTCGTCGGTTTATCTAAGCAACCGATAATGTTCATTAATGTTGATTTACCAGAACCAGAAGGTCCCATAATTGAAGTGAATTCTCCTTGGTTCAATGTTACGTCAATTCCGTGTAATATTTGAACGGACTCTGCACCATTTTGGAAGGATTTCGTGATGCCTTTTAAGTTAATCACTGGGCGACAACCTCCATACCATCTTTTAAGTCTTTTTCAGGTTTAGAGATAATTTCCTCTCCTTTTTTTACTCCAGAAACTTTTGCTTCGCTATCAGTCTCGAATTCAACAGTAACTGCTTGTTCTTTCGCCTTACCGTCTTTTACAACGAAGACAACATTTTTGTCACCTTTTTTCACGATACTGCTTTTCGGAACAATTGTACCAGTTGCTTCGCCAGATTTACTTGTTACGTAAACGTGGAAGCCGTTTTGTAATTCGTCACTATTATCTAATGTGACAGTGAATTGATAGTTAGAAACAGTTTTATTTTCATCCATGCTCTTTAATGGTGTAGAACCGATTTCTGTTACTTTTCCTGTCCAAGTCTTACCAGCGACAGTTTTTGATGAAACAGTTACTTCTTGCCCAACTTTCATACTAGCAAGCTCATATTCAGAAAGTTGACCTTTTACCTTAAATTGACCAGCGTGACGAAGAGTAACGCCGCTCATACCTGTTTTTTCGTCAGCAGTTTTCACGATATCATCAATTACGCCATCAGCAGGACTTGTTACAGAAAGATTGTTTACTTTCTCTTTTGCTGTTTTAATCATTTCATCAAATTTTTCAACATCAAACTTTTTCATTTCAAGTTGTGATTCTAATTGCCCAACTTCAGCTTCTGATGCTTTTAATGCTTCAGCGGGAAGGCCTGCATTTTTATCTTTTTGTAACTTTTGTTTCGCTGCATCAAGTTGTTTTTGGAACAACGTTACTTCTTTTTGTGCGATTTTCTTTTGCATTTCTGCTTCTGTTACACCTTGTTTAGCAGTCGGGTCATTGTATTTAAATAGAAGCTGACCTTTTTTCACTTCATCGCCTTTTTTTACAGCTAATTCATATGTTCCTTTTGTTGGATCGAATGAAATAGTTTCAATTCCGTTTGGAATAACTTCGCCACCAAATTTTTGCGCGTTTTGGATTTGTTTTTCAGTTACTTTATATCCGCTATATGCCATTGCTACTTCTGAACCGCCTCCAGCAAATGCAAAGTATGATCCAGCTGCAATTCCGATTGCTACTACACTAGTAATTAACACTTTATTTTTCTTTTTCATCTATTTATCACCTTTTCGTTCGTTTTAGTATCTACATTAAGTATAGAAGAGGTGAAGAATCTGACAAATCGTTTTAGCTTACAATAACCTTACAGTTTTGTAAGGTATGAATATGTAAATGTAAGGTAGAGGTTGTCCTAGTGTAAGCAAATGAATTGACTCGTCGTTTCTTTCTTACAATAATATTGTATGGAGGAAAGGAGGAAGGAAGATGGAAGCTTATTTTAGCGCACACCCATTAAAACCATTTATTCCATACTCAAGGCAACATGCCCTTATATTATTTATTATGTTGGTGGGGATATTTTTTCTGTATCAATACCAAGATGTATTACGTCAAAGTGAGTGGAATATAACGGTTCGATATGCAATTGCATTTTTATTTATAGGTAGTGAAATTGGGCTTCATATGTGGGAGTGGAAAGCGGGGATTTTTGAGCTAGCTACTTCATTACCGTTTGAATTATGTACGATTAGTTTATTATTAGCGTCGATTATGATCGTAACGAAAAGTTACCGCATATATGAGATTGTATTTTTCACGGGAATTATTGGTGCATCACAAGCTATTTTAACGCCAAACTTGCAGTATGCTTTTCCGCATTTTCGTTTCATTGAATATTTTAGCGCGCATATATTGCTCATTTGGGCACCACTCTTTATGACTTGGGTGGAAGGCTATAGACCGACCTTGCAATCTATTAAGCGTACGATGATATTTTTAAACATATTGATTCCGCTTGTTTCGTTTGTGAATTATAAAACAGGCGGTAATTATATGTTTTTAGCTCATAAGCCAGAAACAGCTTCACTACTCGATATGTTAGGACCGCATCCTTACTATATTATTTCATTAGAACTCGCAGCACTTATTGGGTGTTTTATTTTGTATATGGCGTTTGCAAAAAGAGAAAGGCATGCGCATAAAGAATCACTAGGATCATAACCTAGTGATTTTTTATGTTTGAATATTTACAATTCAGAAAATTAAGAATAAAATTAGAGAGTAAAATATAAAGAGAGAGAAGGGAAAACGTGGTCAAAAAAGTTTTTCTGAATGGGATGGAAGTGACAATTCAATTTATTATTTCGATTTTGGGGATTATTATGTTAGGGGCTCTGCCGAAATTGTTTTATGGATTTAAGCTGGATGTATCAAAGTACATACAGAGTTTAAAAGAAGTGTTTGTGAACTTAATGGATATTTCCAATTTGCAATATGTGAAAGGTAAATTTTTATTTCCGCAGCTGTTCGTCCATTATAAAGAAACGATTATTATTTTTTTAGCTGCTTTTTTTATTTCATTATTTGTAGCATTTTGTATTGTTTATGTAATTATGAGTAGTTCACCGCGTATACAACATCGAATTAAATCATTTCTTATCTTCCTAGAATCTATTCCAGATATCCTTCTTATTTTAGTATCACAAATTTTAGTTATATGGTTTTTTAAACAAACAGGTTTTTTACCTTTTCAAATTGCTTCAATTGGAGGCGAGTCGATTAGAGGATTGCCGATACTTTGTTTGAGCATCCCGACTACGATTATGTTTGTAAAAATGGTCGTGCTTCGTTTTGAAAATGAACTAGAAAAAGATTATGTACTATTTGCTAAGGCGAAAGGGCTGGGGCGCTTTCATATTTTAAATCGTCATATTTTACGAAATGTGTTGCTTAGTACATTATTCTTTGCGAAAACGAATATCTTTTTTATGTTATCTAATTTATATATTATAGAATGGATTTTTAATACGGGTGGTATTTTTATGTTTTTGAAATCGTATTTTGGTATTAGAGTTGAGGTTTTCATCGTTAGTGTGCTTCTTATATATATTCCGATTTTTATTTTATTTAAATTGTTTCATTATCTCATTCCGGCTGCGATGAAGGAGAGATTATAATATGTGGACGTATATAAAACGTGATAAAAGATTTTGGATAAGCATTGGGTTTCTTCTCCTATTAGTTCTTTTGAGCATCGGAAATACGTTATGGAATGATGGACATATTAGACAAGTTACATTGCGATATGATGCGGATGAAAATCCACAAGTACCACCTTTTTCACCTTCATTACAATTTTTACTTGGGACAGATCGGAAAGGATATGACCTTTTACATTTAGTCATTGAGGGTGCGAAGTGGACGATTGGTATATCTATTTTAATTGCGGCACTTAAAATGGTAATAGGTGTACTTTTAGGTGTTGTACTCGGAACGTATATAAAAAGAGGTTTTTCAAAAATTGAGGCTTTTTTTGATAGTTTTACAGTTATTCCGACAGTTATGATTGCGTATTTTTTTCTTCAATCTGCAAATGCATTTGGAAGTGGGGAGGAAACAACAACCTTTTTTGAAAGGGCTTCGTTTCAAGTTGTCTTACTTGTAATGCTTGTAATGCCAGTTATTGCACTGTATGTTGCGAAGGAAGTTCGTAAATTGCGAACGGAGGAATTTGTTGATGCCGCACGCATATTAGGTGGATCGAGAAGACATATTGTTATAAAGCATCTTTTCCCGCACCTTTATATGACGTTTATACTCGTATTTTTTCAGCAGTTTACGCAGACTCTTACTATTTTACTGCACTTAGGGTTACTAGAAATATTCTTTGGCGGAACGGTTAAGTTTTTAGGACCGATAGAAGAAATAGAATCTTACACACATGAATGGTCAGGGCTAATTGGAGTCTATTTTAGATCTTTAACAGTGCATCCATGGATTCCTCTCGTCCCAATTACATTTTTTGGACTTACTATTTTTTCAGGAAATATGATTGTAAAAAGTATCGAAGAGGCGATGATGAAAGTAAGGTTAGGAGGAGAGATAAAGAAGGAAGTTGTAGAAGAGGAACAATCTGCTGTACAGTCAAAGGATGAGTTGTTTACGTTTAAACATACGATGTGAAGAGAAAAAGAAGCAAGCATGGATTTCATGCTTGCTTCTTTTTACTTTGCAGAAACTTCACCTTCAGCTTCTGTTTGCGGAATAAAGTATCCGATTATACCACCAATTATTGCTGGAACGATCCAGCCGATTCCTAAGTTATAAAAAGGAATCGTGTGTACGATATTAGCGATAAAACTTGGTATCATTCCCACATTATCAAGTGCATGAATACAGCTAATAATGAATGCTGCGATCATTGCTCCGATGTAGACAGAAGGTTTACGTTTCGTATATTTATCGATAAATGATACGAAAATTAAAATGATTGTAATTGGGTACAAAATAATTAATACAGGTAGTGTGATTTTAATTAATAAGCTTAATCCTAAGTTTGAAATAACGAAACTAAAGATACAAACGTATAGTACGAGCTTTTTGTAAGAAACATTTGTTAATACTGTTGCGAAATAGTTTGCAAATGCACTTACAACACCAATTGCTGTTGTTAAACAAGCGAAGATAATGGCGATACTTAATAAAACATTACCGCTTGTCCCAAAGAATTGGTACATAACAGTTGCTAATAGTTGACCACCGTTCTCGAATTGTCCCAAGTTTCCGTTTGAAGCTCCGATATAACCGAGTAAGAAGTAAACAATTGTTAAGAATAGAGCAGCGATACTTCCGCAAATGATTGTATATTTCGCGATAGATTTCTTCTCTTGTATACCGTTTTGACGAATTGCATTTACAACAATTGTTGATAGTACGAGAGCGCCAATTGCATCTAACGTTAAAAATCCTTCAAGAAATCCTTTGAAAAACGGGATGTCTTTATAGTCACCGATAGGCTCTGCAAACGTTCCTGGTGAAAGAATCGCTTTTGTTGCCATAATTGCAATAATTACAAGTAAAATTGGCGTTAATATTTTACCGATATGATCTACTAGCTTGGATGGATTTAATGATAAGAAGTAAACGACTGTAAAGAAAATCGCACTAAAAACTAACATAGAATACCATTGATCTGGGAAAAGTGGTGCAATCCCAATTTCATAAGATACAGATCCAGTTCGTGGAATAACAAATAGTGGGCCGATTGAAAGATAAATAATGATAGCGAATACTGCTGCGAATTTTGGATGAACACGGCTCGCTAAAGTGTTAAAACTACCACCAGCAAGGGCAACAGCAACGATAGCAAGTAAAGATAAACCGACGTCTGTAATAATAAACCCTGTAATGGAAACCCACATATTTTCTCCGGAAGAAAGACCAAGAAGGGGCGGGAAAATCATATTACCAGCACCGAAGAAAACTGCGAATAGTAATAAACTAATCGAAAGTATTTGCGCTGGTTTCAAAGTTGTACGCATATAAAGAAAATCCTCCTAATGAGTATTTTTGTCGAAAATTCAAATAATTTGTCGAGTAACTGTTATTATTTTAAAGGTCTGATGACTAGAAAGCAATAGGGAATTTTGAAAAAATTAAAAAATAATGCATTAAATCGAATAAATATACTATTTGTATGTTTAATAGGGAAGATTTAACTTTTAACGCAAAAAAACACATATCGCTAGGATATGTGTATTAAAAATATATTTTTCTATCGCGTTCTTCTTTTAAAATTTCAACGGCTTCTCGGAAGCGTTGTGAATGGACAATTTCTCGTTCGCGTAAAAAGCGTAAGCTGTCATTTATGTCGGGATCGTCAGATTGGTTGATAAGCCATTGATATGTGGCACGCGCTTTTTCTTCAGCCGCAATATCTTCGTATAGGTCGGCAATTGGATCACCTTTAGCTTGTATATAGGTTGCAGTAAATGGAACACCAGCTGCGTTATGGTAATGAAGTGCGCTGTCATGATCGACGTAATGAGGGTCGAGACCAGCTGCCTTCATCTGTTCAGGAGTCGCATCTTTTGTCAGCTTATAAACCATCGTAGCAATCATTTCAAGATGCGCAAATTCTTCTGTACCAATATCGGTAAGGAGGCCAATGACTTTATCCGGGATTGTATAACGCTGATTTAAGTAACGTAGTGCAGCAGCTAATTCTCCATCTGCACCACCGTATTGCTCAATTAATAATTTTGCAAGTGCTGGATTACAAGTTCCTACTTTAACAGGGTATTGTAATTTTTTTTCATAAATCCACATAGTTTCTCTCCTTTATATTTGCCATGGCCAAGGACCTTTACTCCATTCCCAAGGGGCATTAGAATAACTGTTCCCAAACTGTTGGAGTGGTCCGTATTTTTCTTCCATCTTTTGTTTTAATACTCTTCGTTTATAGGAGAAATCATTAAATTGATTAATAGCAGCGGTGTCATCTGGATGTGTATCTAAATAAAGAGTTAGTTCAACTAGTACAAAGTCTAGTTCTTGAAGCTCCAGTAACAGCTGATAATATTCTTCTGGTAGCGATTGAGTCACGTCAGTAGTCACCGCCCTTTTTTATAAGGATTCTCATAATAGTCATAAAAAACTGGCCATAAAGTCCCTTTTTGTAGCGCTTCTTTTGGTGTGAATTGTGGTAAGTTTGGCGGTTGAAAACCTAAAAATAAATTAGGAGGAGTAGAATAATATTTCTTTCCAATAGGAGGACAAGGATCGAGAGGACTATGATAGGGCACGAATGATTGCATATATTTATTCATGGATAAACCTCCTTAAATGTTCATTACTACGTATTGTATTCAGACATAATAGGCCTTTATGACACATATAAAAAAGTAATAGGTACGGGGGGAATGAATGTGGAGAATGTGAAACAATTCATTGTATTGGAAGTGAAAAACTTAAAGGAAACTTTGTATTTTTATGAAGGGATTTTAGGAATCAAGCCTAGTTTAGAAAGACCCCAATTAGATGTAACAGGGGTTTGGTATGATGCTGATTCAATGAGAGTTAGTTTTGTAATGAATCGTAGTTTGGGTGGGCGTGAGAAGAGTATTACGGATTCGATTGATGTACTAATGTTTTCAATTTCTAACATAGAGAACTTAAAGAAGAGGTTAGTGTTTTATAAAATTGCATATACAGAAAACAAAAGTGAGAAGAGTATTGTAGTACAAGACCCAGATGGATATAAAATTCAAGTGATAGAGAAGGACGAATAAACGGAGGGGATTTAGTGGAGAGGAATTATGAAGAAAGTGCATTGTTTGAGCATCAATTTTGGCTAAAGGTGCTTACTGATCATTCGCAATTTTTACTTGATGCATTAGCTCCAAAGGAAAAAGAGGATATAAAAAAGGCCACTTATTTTGTTGAAACATTTACGAATCTGTTAAATAAAGTTCGTAATGTGAATCTCATTGCGTTTTCAAAAGAGGCAGAACGAGCAGCAAAGGAAATACGAACGTTTAAATTAAGTATTATACAGAAACAACTCGAGGGAAAAATCACTATTCATTTTACACCAACTTTCATCAATCATATGGTAAACGAAGTAGAAGAGTATATAACAGTGTTAGAATTTTTAAAGAAAGGAGAAGTTCCGCCTGTTTTTCATGAATTACATTATCATCTCGTTTGGTTAACGGATGCGGCTGGCCATGCAGGGTCTATTTCTGGTGGATTAGATCTTGTTGAAAAAAGATTAAAAGAGAAAAGCGAAGAATTTACGAAGCACTTTGAACAATTTTACTTAAAGGCAGTTGAAATGACGGGGTATTTACGGACAGAGCTTCATCATTTTCCTGCATTAAAGAAGTTTACAAAAGATGTTTCACTTGAGTTAAACTTATTTTCGCATTTTCTCCATGAGGTTGAAGAGCTGGAGTTATCGAATGAAATATTAAGTGCATTATCTGCTAGAATGGCGGATCATATGGCAAGAGAAGAATGTTATTACTTATTAAAATTAGCACAATCGTCTGGACTTGAGATGCCAAAATGTAATCCGCTTTAAAGAAAAAAGAGGTCAATTTTATTTGGCCTCTTTTTCTGCTTTATTTTCTCTTTTTATTTTTGCTTGTTCAATACTTGCCTGTAATGTCTCCATAATATTGATGATGTTTGGAGTTGGAGAGATTGTTTCGGTTTTTTCCTGTTGTTCAATTTTGTTTTCGATTAGTTCGGTAAGGGCTTCTTTATACTCATCTGTATACATCTCTTGTTCAAAAGGATTTGTAAGATGGTGGATTAAATTGATTGCTGCTGTGAGTTCTTGTTTTTGAATCGGATAATTTTCGTTACTTGGTAAGTTAGGTGTATTTGTTATATCGCGAATTTCATTAGGGTAGTGAATAGTTTGTAATATAAGCCCATCTTCAAAGTTACGGATAATAGCTAAATGTTGTTTTTTTCTAATGGAAATATGGATAAGACCAAGTTTATTCGTACGTTCAAGTGCTTCTTTTAATAATAAATATGATTTTTCATGTCCTGAGGTAGGGCCTATAAAATAAGAACGATCGTAGAGAACAGAATCAATTTCGTTATTTTGGATAAAAGATATAATACGAATAGATCTTGGTTCGTGAGCTTTTTGCAACTCAGCTAATTCTTTTTCATCCATAATAATGTACTTATGAGGTGCGTATTCATAGGCTTTTACAATATCTTTATCATCAATTTCTTCATCCGTACAATCAGGAGCAAATTTTTTATATTTAATAGGTGTTAAGCATTCTTTATGAAGACTTAAAAATTTTATATCGTTTTCTTCTACGGCACTGTATAGTTTGATTCCTATATTTAATAGTCCAAGTGAAAGGGCACCTTTCCATACGGTATGCAAATGAAGCCTCTCCTTTCATTCAAAAATGATTATGTATATTATGAGATAGTAAGAAATTTCCTATACGTTTTTTGTTTTTACGGAATGTTAAGCAGGAGGATGTGGGATATAAAATATATTGACAAGCCCTCCAAAATATTTTAATGTGATTGTATAAAATTGTGTATATAAAGGGGAGTAACTTATTACAGTAAAGTCGTCATTACAGGGAGAAACCCTCGGCTTTATTGGCAACGTTTCGTTGTTAGTGAGACCTTTACCAGCAATGGTAAAGGCCCCTTATTGTCTTTTTTAGGACCCTTACCATGTTTGGTAGGGGCCTTTTTGTATACAAAGAGAGGAGATATAAAAATGAAAAAACTTATTAGTAGATTAAGAGTTGTATTTCATGTTCGCCGATTTGTTCCATTCCTATTTGACTTTTTCACTTCAAAAGAGGTTTCAATAAAGAAGAAAATTTTATCTATTGCGTTTTTAGTTGGTTATGTTGCGATGCCGCTCGATTTAATTCCAGACTTCTTACCGTTTATCGGTATTTTAGATGATATTGGAATTGTATTATTTATTTTGAACCGAATTGTAAAAATGGCGCCAGTTCAATTACAAGAAAAGCATAACGTAAACGTAGGATAGGAGTTGGGGTAGAAAATATGGAGCAAATTATTTTAGATATAATCGAGTTTTTAAAGCAATTTTCTTATTTTGGAGTTGTGTTAGCATTAACGTTTGAATTTATTCCAGCAGAAGTAGTTTTGCCCATGGTTGGTTATTGGGTGTACGAGGGAGATATGAATTTTTGGCTTGCTGTATTAGCCGGAACCCTCGGCGGAACGACAGGACCTTTAACGTTATATGCACTCGGTTATTACGGTGGTCGTCCTCTATTAATAAAATACGGGAAATACTTCTTCATTAAAGAAGAACAAATTCAAAAAGC
The DNA here is from genome assembly GCF_008368855.1 of Bacillus sp. TE8-1. Lineage (NCBI taxonomy): Bacteria > Bacillati > Bacillota > Bacilli > Caryophanales > Bacillaceae > Bacillus > Bacillus sp. TE8-1. The sequence continues at coordinate 80,017 of NZ_QPET01000028.1, forward strand.
AGATGATTTCTTTGAGAAATATGGACCGGTTGTAGCATTTGTTGGACGCTTTGTGCCAGGAGTTCGAACGCTTATTTCTGTTCCATGTGGTATGGCGAAAATGAACATATGGAAATTTAGCATATATACATTTGTAGCAATGTTCCCGTTAACGACTTTGTATGTTTATTTTGGAATGAAATTAGGCCCACATTGGGAAAAAGCAGCGGATGTTGTTGGGCAATATATGTTACCGATATTAGTGGTCGTAGTTATTATTGTAGGTGGTATATTAATCTATAAATTTATGAAAAAAAGAAACAGAACGGAATCTATCTAGTCATTAGCACTCAGGTTAAATTTTTGAAAATAGATGAATAGTACAGGCAAAAGACTCTGAGGGACATACACATATAGGGAATATAAAAGAGAGAGGGGAAACAACTATGTCTTGTGAGTGCTCAGGGTCAGCATTAACTTGTTGTCCAGATAAAAATTATGTGCAAGATAAAGTGTGTAGTCCGTGGTCTGCTACTGTAGTTGCAACAGCAATTGATAATGTTCTCTATACAAATAATATCAACCAAAACGTAGTTGGTACTGGTTTTGTTAAATATGATGTTGGACCGGGCCCAATTACTGTAGAAGCGCTTGATTCTGCTGGGGGTACAATTGATACACAAACATTAAACCCAGGAACGAGTATTGCTTTTACGTATCGTCGCTTTGATAGTATACAAGTTGTGTTACCTGCAACACCTGCTGGAACGTATCAGGGAGAATTTTGTATTACAACACGTTATCCACTTTCATAGCAGAATAGGAGAGGATCGAAATGGGAATGAGAAGTTCCAGTTTGTCTTGTTGTTCTAATAAAACACTTGTGCAAGACCAAGTATGTACAGACTGGTCTATTACAGGTGCTGGTACTCAAATTGTATATACAAATAATATCACGCAAGAAGTATATGGTTCAGGTTACGTGAAATATGATGTAGGTGCCAACCCGATTACAGTTGATTTTTTAGTAGGTGCAACAGTAGTTGATACAATTACTGTACAACCACAAAGTAGTGGTACTTTCACTGTCCGATATTTTACTACTGTCCGAATTACTACGACAGGAACGACTGTTAATCAAGGTGAGTTTTGTATTACAGTACGTTATCCGATCTCATAAAAAGCATACCGTAAACGGTATGCTTTTTATATTAAGGAAATAATGAAATTGGTATTCTATAAGCAACATGTAAATTCACAACAGTACTTGCCTTCTAAATATAGTGAAGGATTACTTGTTATATTGATAATATTGACCGACTGTAGGTCTTTTCCTGTGTACGATATTGTATTACCAGGAAACACAGTGAAAATATTGGTTACTGTTCCAACGATTTGAATTGTAATTGCTTCGGTGCTGCTAGTACTATTGTAAACCGAGACAGTACCTGATATAAGTAGTATCCCATCACTTTGCCATAGTATCATTGATTGTGATGCATCTTTGGCAGATGGGATGGTGTTATTAGTTATGAGGAAGTTCCCTGCAAATTCATTTGTTACTCGCTCGCAATTTGGATTTGGAGGAGGGGGCGGTGGACAAATAATAGATAAAGGAGCGAAACAGCCGATATTTTTTTTATTCTTCAATATACCCCCTCCTTTTAAGTTGTCTTTTATTACTATTAAATGTAAAAGCATGGCCGATGTGTTAAAAAAAGAAGGAAATATTAAAAATTAAGATTGTCTAATAGGCTTAAACTTTAACTTATCATTAGTGTTATAGAAAAGATTATATGTGAATAGTCATAGGAAAAGAATGATCAGACTCTTTTAGACAAAAGGTGGTTGTATACAATAGTACGAGGAATGTTGGACTTAATTTCTAATTAACTGTATATTTACAAAAATCTAATAAAGTTCATTTGTTATTTAAACGACATTAACATGTATTAGATAAAATAGCCCTTGTAATGAATCAATTATTATGAGGAGGATTCAAGTGGACAGAAATGCTTTAAGAAAAGTAAAAGGCCTTATTGGATTATTAATGGTTTTTGTATTAGCATTTGTATCATTTCCGTGGAGTACATCAGTTAAAGCGGAAGAGAAGAAGCAAGAAAAGGCATCAAGTGAGAAGAAGATAGTTTTTCCAGTTGTAAGTGATGTGCATATTAAAAACAGTGGAACAGATGATACGTTTCGCTGGAAAAGAGCGATTGAACAGTTTAATACACTAGCACCAAAGCAAGATGCATTTGTTATTGTAGGTGATTTCACAGATACAGGATCAGTGCAGCAATATGATCGTTTCATGCAAGTGTATAATGAAAATGCAAATAAAGATGCCGTGAGAATGAATTCTCTTGGTAACCATGATTATTGGAACGGTTTATCTGTAGAGGGCGCACAGAAGCGTTTCTTAGAAAAAACAGGTATGGAATCAATTTATTATCATAAAGTGGTAAAAGGTTATCACTTCCTTGTTATGTCTCCAGAGAATGGAACAACTCATGGCTATTATTCGGACAAGCAAATTAATTGGTTAAAAGAAGAAATGGCAAAAGCGCAAAAAGATGATCCAGAAAAACCGATTTTTGTATTTTTACATCAACACATTAAAGAGACAGTATACGGTAGTCATGAATGGGGAACACAAGATAGCGCAAAAATTAATGCAGTATTAAAAGAATACCCACAAGTTATTACGTTTTCAGGTCATTCACATTATCCGTTAGATGATCCGAGATCGATACATCAAAAAGACTTTACATCAGTTGGTACATCTTCAGTAAGTTATATGGAAGTTGAAGGTGGTAAAGTACAAGGGAATATCCCGCCAGGAGCTAGTACGTTAAGCCAAGGTTTATTAGTAGAAGTAGATGATAAAGAAGTAACGATTAATCGTCGTGATTTCCATACGAATTCTTGGACAGGCGAGCCTTGGAAAATTAAATTACCAGCAAAGAAAGAAACATTTACACATGTAGAAGATCGTGATAAAGAAAAGCCTTACTTTGCTAAGGATGCAAAGCTTGCTGTATCAAATGTAACAGAAAATGCGGCAACAGTAACATTCCCACAAGCATTGGACAACCTCCTTGTTCACTCTTACCGTGTGCAGGCTAGAGATAAGCAAACGGGTGAAATAAAAAATAAATTGTTAGCATTCTCAGAGTTTTATCGTGATCCAGTGCCGAAAGATCTTACGTTTACGCTTGCGGGGTTAGATGGCGGGAAAACATATACACTTGAAGTAGTTGCGATTGATTCATTTGGCAATGAAACCGCGCAGCCGTTAACGGCAGAAATTACTACGAAAAAAGATGATATTGATCCGAATGTAAAAGTGCCAAAGGCTGATGTTTTTGATGTGAATTTTGCAGATGGTACATTTAAAGACAATTCACCATTTGGAACAAAAGGTGATGTGAAGGGCAATGTGACTATTGAATATGATAAAGCATTGAAAAAGAATGTTATGAAGTTAAACGGACAATCTAATACATTTGGATACCTTCCATTTTCAGCAGCACAAAAAGAGAAAGTAGCAAATACATTTACGTTAGAAACGGTATTTTCAATGAATCAAATCCGTGGCCAAGGTATTTTGCAAAATACAGAGAGCGGCGGAATTGGATTTGAGTCTACAGGAAGCGGCTATGTTGAATTATGGGCTCACATTGGCGGCAGTTATAAACGTGTTGGAGTTCAATTAGAAGCAAACAAAACATATCACTTAACAGGAACGTATAACGGAAGTGAAGTAGCTATTTATGTCGATGGTAAAAAAGTAAATAGCCAACCAGCTACAGGAAAAGTGTATCATCCAAATGTACCATTTGCACTTGGAGCTGATCCTGATAGTAACGGCAATGGTGGTATTCCGTTAAACGGTAAAATCGCGCTTGCGAAATTATATAGTAAAGCGTTAAGTTCTTCAGAAGTATTAGCAGCGTACAATGAGTTTTCTAACCGTACGAAGTTAGAGCAAGTAAATGCGTTATTTAAAGAACTTGGAAAAGTAAAAGAAGTGTTAGCTGGTACGTATGAATTTGGTGATAAGCCAGGTCAATATTCAAAGGAAGCATTTCAAGAACTAGAGAAAAGCTATAATAATGCAAAACAAGTGTTTGAAAATGTAGCAAGTAATGGAGAGCAAATTGTTCAAGCGTATAATGAATTAAAAACTGCAAATCAAACATTTATACAATCTAAAGTAGTAGAACAACCGAAAACATTGAAAGAAAAATTACAAATTCATATTGAATCTGCAAAAGTAGTAGTGAAAAAGGCGCAAGCTGCAAACGTAACGGACGGTTCAGTGAAAGCACTGAGTCAAAAAATTACAGTGGCAGAAGCTGTAGTGAAAGATGTAAAAGTAAAAGATACACAGGTAGAAACAATGAATCGTACGATGGAATATGCAATTTCACTCGTTGAAAAAAGCATAAACAAGTAAGAGAGAAGAAAAGAAGCTTATCATGATAGGCTTCTTTTTTGTTATACTAAAAATAGCATAGAAAAAAGGAGCGAATAATTTGGAACAGAAAAAGCTAAAAAGAATTCTTGAATATGTATGGATCGCGGTTGTGCTCCTTGTAGGATATTATCTCTTAAAAGAGAAAAGTATTTGGGTTTTATTTTTAATGACTTTCTTATTAGCAGGACTAGGAACGTTATTTATTAACTTTTTCTTTGATAGTTTGAATGCCTGGAAGAATAAAAAGAAGGGAACGAAGTAAAGGAGGGAATATATGCAAAAGTGGAAGCTCATATATCAGGTGATTATTTTTCTATTGCTTGTAGGTATTGGAATGGTTAAATACTCGACATCAATAGGAAATTGGGCATGGTTTACAGCTTGCATCGGCATATTTTTCATTTTACAATCGTTGACGAAAAAATATAATAGTACAGAAAGATAGCTCGCCGCTAAAACGGCGAGCTATTTTGTTATGCTTTTTTCTTTTCATCATTTGTTTTTTCAATAGCTAAATGACTATGTTTCCTAGAGTAGAAGAAATAGAAGCATAAGCCGACTATAAGCCAAACTGCAAAGCTAATCCATGTTGTTTTAGACAAATTGATCATTAAATATAAGCAGCAAAGAATCGCGACAACTGGTAATACAGGTACGAAAGGTGTACGGAATCCACGTTTTAAATCAGGGTGTGTTTTTCGTAAAATAAGTACTGCGCAGCAAACGAATGTAAAGGCTGTTAACGTGCCGATGTTTACTAAATTCGCTAGCAAATGTAAGTCTAAAAGGCCTGCTAATAAAGCAGCAACAACGCCAGTAATCCACGTATTTAATAAAGGGATTTTTACTTTTTTATTTACACGTGCTAACGCTTTTGGAAGTAAACCGTCACGGCTCATCGCATACGAAACGCGAACTTGTCCATACATAACGACTAAGAGAACGGTTGTCATTCCAGTCATCGCTCCAACAGCGAGTAGTCCTGCAATTGTATCCTCACCAACGAAATGCAATGCAAATGCAACTGGATCAGAAACGTCTAATTGCGTATAAGGAACCATACCTGTTAAAACGAAAGATACAATCATATATAAAACAGTACAAATAAGAAGCGAACCGATAATACCAATTGGTAAGTCGCGCTGCGGTTTTTTCGTTTCTTCTGCAGCGGTTGCGATTGCATCAAATCCTAAGAAGGCGAAGAATACAGTGGCAGCTCCGGTAATAATACCGTCGTATCCGAACGGAATGAACGGTGTCCAGTTTTCAGGTTTTACATATTTTGCACCTGCTACGATAAAGGCGATAATAACGGCTAACTTAATAAGAACCATAATATTATTAATGCGTGCGCTTTCGCGTATACCAAAACTTAAAAGGCCAGTAATAAGAAGTAAAATACAGACAGCAGGTAAATCGATGAGACCACCTTTTCCTACGCCGGGGGCCGAGGCGATTATGGCGGGCAGGTGTATATTGAACCCTTGTAGTAATGATTGCAAATAACCAGACCAACCGACAGCTACTGCTGCAACGGCAAGTAAATATTCGAGCATTAAACACCATCCGACGATGAAGGCGACGACTTCTCCGACTGTCATGTATGCGTAAGTATACACACTTCCTGAGACGGGAATAGAAGAAGCAAATTCAGCGTAACAAAAGGCTACACAAGCACAAGTAAATGCAGCAATAAGGAATGATAGCATAATACCAGGACCAGAATGTTTTGCTGCAACAATACCTGTTAATACAAAGATCCCTGTCCCAATTACGGCGCCGATTCCTAAAAATGTTAAATCGAGTGCGGTTAATGTTCTAGCTAGCTGCTTTGGTGATTCAGTACTAAGCGCTTTTTTTCGTAATAATGACTTCACTTTGGACTCTCCCCCCGTTTTTTCATTTCCATAACTGCGACTATAGTATGAGTCCATTAAAAAAGAGTAAGTAAGGAAGTGGAGGTGCAGTTATGGTATGTAGTTTTTTAAAATTGCTGGATTAATCTTAATATAATTCAGAATATTTTGTCAAATAAAAATATGACAAATAAAATGCGGATCAATAGGGGAAACTACTTGCAGAAATGGACGGGGGTTAACGACCCACTGATTAAAGTTAAAGTAGGAGCAGATGCTATGTTATTTTATTTTGAACTTGTCGTCATTTTACTTTGTACGAAATTAGCTGGTGACATTAGTGTAAGACTTGGTCAGCCTTCTGTACTTGGTAAGTTAATTGTCGGTATTATTATCGGTCCGGCTGTACTTGGTATTATTAATAGTTCTGAACTGATTGATGAATTGAGTGAGATTGGTGTTTTGTTACTTATGTTTATGGCGGGACTTGAAACAGATTTAGAAGAGTTAAATCGGAATTTGAAATCGTCGTTTGCAGTAGCGGCCGGTGGAATTATTTTTCCTTTCATCGGTGGTTATGTAACAGGATTGCTGTTTGGATTAATACAATCCCATGCCATTTTTTTAGGCTTATTACTTTGCGCAACATCGGTTAGTATTACGGTGCAGACGCTACGTGATCTAGGAAAAATGAATACGAGAGAAAGTACAACAATTTTAGGTGCTGCCGTATTTGATGATGTCATTGTCGTTATTTTATTAGCATTTGTAATGAGTTTTTTAGGAACACAAGATGTGAATATAACACTGGTCATTGTAAAGAAAATTATTTTCTTTGTAAGTATTGTTTTTATTGCTTGGAAAGTCGTTCCTTGGATTATGAAAATGCTTGTCCCGCTTCGTGTAACAGAAGCGTTAATTAGCGCGGCTCTTATTATTTGTTTCTCTTTTTCTTATTACAGTGAAATGATGGGAATTGCAGGCATTATTGGAGCATTTGCAGCAGGAATTGCTATTTCTCAAACAGAGTATAAGCATGAAGTGGAACATAAAATTGAACCGATTGCTTATGCAATATTTGTTCCAGTATTCTTCGTAAGTATCGGAATGGAAATTACATTTCAAGGCATTGGAAGTCAGCTTTGGTTCATTATTATTATGACTCTCGTTGCGATTTTCACAAAGTTAATCGGATCCGGCTTAGGCGCAAGACTGACAGGATTTAATCGCCAATCTTCTATCAGTATTGGTGCGGGGATGGTATCACGTGGTGAAGTAGCGCTTATCATCGCAGCAAATGGACTTACGGCGAATTTATTAGCGAAAGAAAATTTCACAGCGATTGTTATTGTTGTTATATTGACGACGATTATTACACCGCCACTTTTGAAGAAATATTTTGTATAAACAGGAAGGGCTTATCTGATGTAGGTAAGCTCTTTTTTTATTCCCAAAAGCAATGATCATATAGCATGAAGGGTTTGTAATTATGGTAAAATCTATGTATGTGATATGACAAGGAGAGGGAAGTGTGAAGATTACGAAGGAGAAGGTTATCGGTGTAATCGTACTTATTGCAGTATGTATACCATTTACTGCATGGAAAGAATCTAAAGTGAAAGATTTTCCGGTTTCTATTTTTTCGGAAGAAGCAGATGGTGAGTACGGTCAGAAGCTGAAATATACTGCTTTTTTACCTGATGTTGCGATTTGGATGAACGGTTGGGAAAAGAAGTGGACAGAAGGGGAAAGAACTGTTTATCAAAAAGGGAATCGCATTGTAAATGTGTTTCATCCTCCTGGCGATGATGGTTATTACCTTCTTGAAGCAAGAGAAAATAAGTGAACGCAACCGTAAGAAGTGGAGGTTAAATAGTGAAAGCTTCAACATTACTATTTAAAATTGAAAGTAATATGGATCAATTTTCACCAGCTGAGAAGAAGGTTGCCATGTACATAATGGAGAATGCAGAGATTGTACCGAATTTAACGACGAAAGAAGTGTCAACGAATGCAGGCGCAAGTGAAGCGAGTGTCGTTCGCTTTTGTAAATCGATTGGAATCGGAAGTTTTAAAGCATTTAAGATAGCACTCGTTCGTGAATTAACGATTGCTGATTATAATATTAACGATTTTTCAGTGATGAATACAGAAGATGGACCGTATGATTTATTTAATAAAGTTACTTATGTGAATAAAGCTGCAATTGAGGCGAGTGTTACTGCAATAGATAAGAGGGAACTTGAGAAAGCTGCAGATCTTATTGTAAATGCGAATAAAATTATATTTTACGGCGTAGGCGGATCAGCTACGCCAGCAATGGACGGGGCTTATAAATTTACGCGGCTTGGATTTACAGCGATGATGCTATCTGATTTTCATATGATGTTGCCGCTTGTGACAAATTTAAAAGAAGACGATATATTTGTTGCGATTTCAACATCTGGTCGAACGAAAGATGTGCTTGAAATGGCGCAGTATGCAAAGAGACAAGGTGCAACTGTTATTGGAATTACGAAATTAGATCAATCATCACCCCTATATAAAGAAGCGGATATTCGCCTTTGTATGCCAGATGTAGAACAAGACCATCGCATTGCGAGTATTGCTTCGAGAATGACACAATTGAATATGATCGATGCTTTATATGTTATTACTTTCAATCGAATTGGTAATAAAGTATTGGATCAATTTATGGAGACGCGAGAAGAAGCGTTGCGGTTACGGAAGTTAAAGTAGAAGAAAAGATGAGGAGACTCATCTTTTTTTTATCCCGTTAACGGGCAGTAAGCCCCCCACTTCAAAATTCAGCGGAAGCAAAGAAAGTTAGATGGGGGATCAACTGCCCGTAAAAGCCCGATTGGTGCGGGCTAATAATCAGTGGGGATGAACAAAACCCCACTGATTAAAGTTTCACTTTATGATCTTTGACAAAAATATGTCATGTAGTGAAATTTTATTTCATAAAATAAGAAAGAGTTATTGATTTTTAGTTTCTTAAAGTTATAATAAAAGTGTGAAATATAATTTCAAAGAGGGTGGCAATATGTTAGAAAATTTATCGACAGAACATCGTAATGAGAAAACAATGAATCTGGATGAAATGAGCATAAAAGAAGTGTTGCAAAGTATGAATGAAGAAGATCGAACTGTTGCGTTAGCAGTTGAAAAAGAGATAGAACAAATTGAAAAGGTTGTACAGACTGTTATTAAATCTTTTGAAGAAGAGGGACGCTTAATTTACATTGGTGCTGGTACGAGTGGTCGTTTAGGTATTCTAGATGCAGTGGAATGTCCGCCGACATTTGGCACGGATGATAAAATGGTGCAAGGGTTTATAGCAGGTGGATTGAAAGCGTTTACTAAAGCGGTGGAAGGTGCCGAAGATCGCGAAGAGTTAGCGGAAGAAGATTTAAAAAGTATTGGATTAAATGAGAAAGATACAGTGATTGGAATTGCTGCAAGTGGCAGAACTCCTTACGTAATCGGCGGCTTGAAATACGCACAGAGCGTAGGAGCGAGTACAGCGAGTATTTCTTGTAATAAAAATGCTGAAATAAGTAAATATGCAAAGTTAAATGTGGAAGTAGAGACAGGTGCAGAAATATTAACAGGATCAACGCGTTTAAAAGCTGGTACAGCACAAAAATTAGTGCTGAATATGATTTCAACAGCTTCGATGATTGGTGTAGGAAAAGTATATAAAAACTTAATGGTAGATGTTCAATCCACAAATGAAAAGTTAGTAGAACGGTCAAAAAGAATTATTGTGGAAGCAACAGGCGCTAGTTATGAAGTAGCGACAGAGTATTATGAAAAGGCAGAACGTAACGTAAAAGCTGCAATTGTTATGGTGTTGTTGCAGTGCGAATATGGGGAAGCACTGGAGAAACTAAAATACGCTAAAGGGTTTGTGAAGAAAGCACTATAAAATAATAGGGAGGGGGATTCTATTATGAAGAAAGAAGAGAGAATGGCCAAGGAAATTTCGGAGCAACTTGGAGGAATAAAAAATATTCGTAGTATTGCTCATTGTATGACGAGACTACGATTAACGCTTCATGATGAAAGTAAAGTAAACATGGACCTTTTGAAAAAAGTTGAAGGCGTTATGGGTGTTATAGAAGATGAGACGCTTCAAGTTGTCGTTGGTCCAGGAACAGTAAATAAAGTAGCAGCTGAAATGGAAGGTTTGACAGGACTACGAATTGGTGAGGTAGCAGATCATCACCTTGAAGATATTGGGCAAGAGATGAAATCAGAGATTAAGAAGAAAAATAATACACCGGTGAAAAACTTTTTACGAAAAATAGGGAGTATTTTCATCCCATTAATTCCAGGTCTTGTTGCGTCAGGAATTATAAACGGGGTTGCTAACTTTGCGAAAAACGCTGGTGCTGATCCAAATGCAACGTGGTTACAAATGTTACTACTCATTGGCGGCGGTATCTTTACATTCTTAGGAATTTTAGTTGGTTGGAATACAGCGAAAGAGTTCGGCGGGACACCGGTTCTTGGGGCAATTGCTGGTATTTTAATTTTCAATCCGGCGATGGCAAACGTAAAATTGTTTGGTGAAGCATTAGTGCCCGGAAGGGGCGGATTGTTTGCAGTTATTTTTGCAGCATGGCTTATGGTTGTAGTGGAAAGACAAGTTCGAAAAGCAGTGCCGAATGCAGTTGATATAATCGTGACGCCACTCATTACTGTATTAGTTGTAAGTATCGTAACGATGTTAGCCATTCAGCCATTAGCAGGTTTCTTATCAGATGGTATTACGAGCGGAATTAATGCTATTTTAAATATTGGTGGAGCATTTGCTGGCGCAGTACTTGCGGGAACATTTTTACCTCTCGTTATGGTCGGATTACATCACGGTTTAACACCAATTCATATGGAATTTATTAATCAAACACACGTAACACCTTTATTACCAGTACTCGCAATGGCTGGTGCTGGCCAAGTGGGCGCAGCAATTGCGATTTATGTGAAAACAAAAAACAAGCGACTTCGAAATGTAATTAAAGGTGGATTGCCAGTTGGCTTTTTAGGAATTGGTGAGCCGTTATTATACGGGGTGACATTACCACTGGGGAAACCGTTTATTACTGCTTGTTTAGGAGCGGCTGTCGGTGGTGCATTCCAAGCAGTTATGCAAACAGCTTCTCTTGGAATTGGCGTATCAGGGCTATCTTTAATTCCATTAATTGCTGACAATAAATATTTACTATATTTCTTAGGTTTAGTAATTGCATATGCTTTCGGATTTATCTTTACGTACTTCTTCGGATTTAAAGAAGAAATGGCAGAAAACATATAGAGAAAGGGATTCCTTTCTCTTTTTCTATTAATAGAAAGGGAGATTTATATGATCGGAGTTTCCATTTATCTTTCAAAAGAACGAGTAGAGAAACAAGAAGAGTGGCTAAAAGTAGCGAAGGAAAATGGGTTTACATCTATTTTTACATCACTGCACATTCCAGAAGATGATCCAAATACGTATAAAGAGTTAATTCAAATATTAGGGAAACAAGCTCTTGCACATGAAATGGAGTTAATGGTTGATGTTTCTCCAAAATCGTTACACCATTTAGGGCTAACATATGAAAATGTGGAAGAACTATTGGACTGGGGCATTACCGGTTTAAGAATGGATTACGGCATTGCGCCAAAAGAAATTGCAAGCGTATCTCATAAGATGAAAGTAGCTTTAAATGCGAGTACGATTACAAAGCCATTTTGGAAAGAATTACTTGCAGAACATATAAGAGTAGAGAATGTAGAAGCATGGCATAATTTTTACCCACGTCCAGAGACAGGACTAGCAAAGTCCTTCTTACAAAAGCAAAATCAATATTTACAGAAGTGTGGAATAAAGACGATGGCATTTATTCCAGGAGATGCGGAAAAACGAGGTCCGTTATATGAAGGGTTACCAACGTTAGAAAAACATCGCAATATGCGCCCGCTTGAAGCGTACTTAGAACTTGTCCAAGATTGTGGTGTTGATAAAGTATTGATTGGAGATATAAGCGCAAGTTTGGAAAGTATACAAGAAATAGCTAGTGCAAGTAGAGGGATTATTCCATTGCGTTACAAATCATTTATAACTGATAAAGAAGTATTAAAAGTGGTAGAGCAAGTGCATACAAATAGACTAGATCCAGCTCGTGATGTTATTCGATCTGTAGAATCAAGGGAAGGAAATAGAGTGGTGTTACAGCCGATGCATACAATTGTAAGAAAGAAAGGCAGTATTACAATTGATAATGAATTGTACGGTAGATATGCAGGGGAGATGCAAGTTGCCACACATGATTTACTTGTAGATGAGAAAGTGAATGTTGTTGGAATGGTTGTGGAAGAGGACGTTTCATTACTGCCTTATATTGGCGCTGGAAAAATGTTTCAACTTTTTTTATGCGATAGAATAAAAGCTTGAATTAGCGCTATTTTGTAAGAAAACATTATCTGTAAAACGGATAATGTTTTTTGTTTTCTTTAAAAAAGTATTTGACGAATGAAATAAAATACCGTATTGTTTTGACTTGTAAATAAAAGTTCACCATAACAAAACAAAAAGGAGAGTTCAAAATGAATCAATATATTGGGAATTTAATTATTCGTATCGTGTTAGGAGTTACGTTTTTTGCACACGGTTTAGCAAAGTTTCAATCAGGTATCGATAATGTAGCAGGATGGTTTACAAGCATCGGTTTACCAGGTGGCCTTGCATACGGCGTAGCAACTGTAGAATTAGTTGGTGGTATATTATTAATTATCGGTTTAGGTGTACGATATGTAGGATTGTTATTCGCTCTTATTTTAGCTGGAGCTATCGTAAAGGTAAATGGAGCAGCAGGTTTATTAGGAGATGGAAAGAATCCAGGATATGAATTAGATCTTGCATTATTATCAATGGGTGCGTATTTATTCGTAGTAAAAGCAGAAGGATATGTAGATCGTTTCTTAAAAGAGAAAGTAATGAAAACGAAGTAAATTTTATTTATAAATTGTTGACTTGAATAATTATTGTAACTATAATGATTACAACTAATGAATTACGAATGAAACAATTTAAATATTTTTTTACACAAGATGTAACTACATCGGTTACGTCTTGTGTAAAAATAAATAAACGGGAGGAAGTAATATGCCTAAATCAAATTTAGAAATTATTCAAAGCACGTATGAAGGATCAGCTTCTTCGAATGCAAAGCATTTAGCAGAAGCCTTCTCTGAAAAAGTGGAATGGACAGAGGCAGAAGGTTTCCCGTATGGCGGAACATATAAAGGCGTAGAAGCTATAATGGAAAATGTATTTAGCCGTTTAGGATCAGAATGGGATGATTATAAAGCAAGTGTAAATACATATCATGAAGTAAACGGAAAAGATGTAATTATTGCTGAAGGTATGTATTCTGGAGTTTATAAAGAAACAGGAAAATCATTTGAAGCAGAATTTGTTCATGTATGGCAACTTGAGAACGGAAAAATCGTGAAGTTTAAGCAATATGTAGATAGTCATATTGTTAGGGAAGCGATGAAGAGATAATGTTTTTTAAATGGATCGTAGGTATATGCATTACAATTATAGTAATTTTCTCGTCTATAGTTGGCGGAAAGAAATTGCTTGCATATGTGGAAAAAGAAAATAAAAATATTCAAATCGAGCGAGCGGCAAACGAAAAAGAGAAAAAAGCTGCAGAAGAAGCCCCGCAAATTAGTGAAGGTGAAATTATTTCTACTATGCATAAAATGGTGCACCAAAAGGTAAAATCCTCTGAAAAATGGGGATTTGTAGAGATGACAAAAAAGGAAATTTCTAATGTAAAAAGGGATATTGAAAATAGTACAGGTTTTCAATATAAAATGAAGTTATTTTCTATTATAAATAGATGGGAAAAAGGAGATTTTTCTCAAACTGTTGAGGAGCATAACTTTTTATGGAGCCTTCAAGGTGGAGATACTGGTAAGGCGACGGAACGTTTATCGCCAGAAGAGGAAAAGCAGTATATAAAAGAAATGAAGAGTAAATAAAAACATCGCCAATCCAGATGACGATGTTTTTTCATTAAGAATGTTTTCGCATTAAAGGTCTAACAGGTTGAACGGCAACAGTTTTGAAATGAGAAAATAAATAACATCCTGTTACAACGACAATTGTCCCTAAAATTTGTATCCACGTTAATTCTTCTTCGAGGAATATGAATGCTAAAATGGCTGTGAAAATTGGATTGAAGTTTAGAAAAATACCTGATGTAGTTGCGCCTAATTTTTGTACACCAATATTCCAAAATACCATACAAAGAACTGTCGAAATAAGCCCAGTATATAAAAGTGATGTGATGAAAGAAGTATTTATATTTGAAACAGTGAAGCTACCTATGTTAAACGGTAGTAATAAAATAACGCCGAAAATACCAGAGTACAACGTTGCCATAAGTGGTGTAGTTGTTTTTGTTGCCCATTTACTACAAACAGAATAGATTCCCCAAATACAAACTGCTGCAATCATCCATAAATCGCCGCTATTAAAATGTAGTGAAAATAAAAGCGAGAAATCACCTTTTAATAGGACGAGGATAACCCCGAAGAATGAAAGAATCATGGATAGGATTTGAAGTGTATTTACTTTTTCTTTTAGAAATAATACTGAAAATAATGCGATTGAAATTGCATTCAATGTAGAGATAAGACCTACATTCGTAGCGGATGTTTTTTCTAATGCTAAAAATTGAAAGATGTTAAAAAGAGCGACCCCTGAAATTCCCATCAATATTAACGGAAGTATTGCGGTACGTGGTGGAAGGATTTTTTTTTCTTTAAACCATACCATTGGTAATAAACAAACAATCGCAATCATCCACCTTAAATTTGTCAGTGTCATCGGTGATGCATGATTGACGAGTGATTTTCCAACGACGAAATTTCCTCCCCATAATAAGCTCGTTAGTAATAGTAAAAAGACGTAAAAATAAGGCATGCTAAAATCCCCTTTTTTGTAATCAATACGAATTGTAAATAATTTTAGCATTTTTCTTTATTGTGTAATATATTCTTTTGTATAATGATTAAAACTCGATAAAATATTTAGTTATGAATGATATTTACGGAATGATATTCAGTTTTGTGTAAGGTATAAGGTGTTTTTTCGAATAATCATCGGTAAGAAAAAAGGGGGAATTGTAATGGAGTCGTCTGTTATTAAAGTGTTGGATGATTTGGATGTACAAATTTTAGATATATTGCAGAAGGAGTCACAAGTAAGTAATGCAGAGCTGGCACGTCGCGTTAATTTATCACCGGCTGCGATGCATGCAAGAATAAAAAGATTGGATGGGGAAGGTTTCATCGATAAGCAAGTTGCGATTTTAAATCAAGAAAAGCTTGGATTTGATTTATTATGTTTTATTTTTATGAGTACAAATATTCATCAATTTGACAAGTTGGAAGTGTTGGAGAAAGAATTAGAATCGATGCCAGAAGTGTTAGAATGTCACTGTTTAACAGGAGAGTACGATTATTTATTAAAGGTTGCAAATCGTGATCGTAAAGAACTAGAGCAGTTTATTAGAAAGCTGAATAAGCTTGGTATTACACGTATACAGACGAGTTTGGCACTTCGTGAAATTAAATATTCAACAGTATTGCCGATACGAGATGAGGAACCGAGCATCGATTAGATTGCTTGGTTTTTGGTTTGTATAAATTGATTGACGAGGAGAAAAGAGAGATGTATTATTATATAAAATTATGAATTAAAATTCATTTTAAGTTATAAATATTAATATTGAGGGGCAAGGGGATGTAATATGAAAATCTGTAATGCGGTGACGAGTGATGTGAAAGAAATTTATAGTCTTATTGAGGTTTATGCAAAAGAGGGAGTTGTTTTACCGCGTTCTCTTTTGTCTCTTTATCAATATTTGCAATGTTTATATGTTATGAAAGAAGACGAGAGAATTGTTGGAGTTGCTGGTTTACATGTATTAGGGGAGGACCTAGCAGAAGTCCGGTCGTTAGTCGTTTCGCATACATATGCAGGAAAAGGGATTGGACGTATGTTAGTGAATCATGTCATGAATGAAGCTGCGAAAATAAAAGTGAGTAGAGTTATTTCTTTAACATATGAAACGGAATTTTTTCAAAAGTGCGGGTTTGATTTTGTGAATAGAGATGCATTGCCAGAGAAAGTATGGATTGATTGTAGGCATTGTCCAAAGGTTGATTATTGTGATGAGGTGGCGATGATTCGGTATGTTGGGTGAATTTTTCAGACAGAAAAAGTCCCACTATTATTTACGTAATAGTGGGCATCTATGTTTTAGGGGAAATTAAGAACTTGAATTCGTTTTTCTTACTGCAAACTTAAAAATGGGGTTTTTAAGTTCATAGTTATAAGTAGAACCATCGACAAGCCCTACAACTTTATCGCTATCATAAAGATCGAGCATAAATTGTGCCATTTGTTTTGCAGTGTGGAATTTTGGTACAACATTATCGTATTGGAATTCATCAATATCAAATGAACGCTTCGCAAATTCTGTTTCAGTTGCAGCAGGAGCTAAAACTTTTGCTTGCAGTTTTGCGCCTTGTTCTTTCAGTTCGTGAGACAGCCCTTCTGTAAATGCACTTACATAGAATTTCGTAGCGCAATACGTAACAGCATCAGCAACAATCGTGTATCCGCCGCCCGATGAAACGTTAATAAGCTGTGTTCCGTCAACCTTTGAATAATCTCGAACGAAAAGAGAAGAGAGTATTGTTAGTGCTTCTATATTGACATGAAACATCGTCTCGATTTTATTTAAATTTTGTTCAGCAATTGAGGCGAAATTACCAAAACCTGCGTTGTTAATCCACGTTTCAATTTGAAAAGATTGTAGGCTTTCATAAAGTTTATAAACATCTTCAGTAACAGATAAATCAGTTCTTCGAATGACAACATCCAATTCTGGATGCATTTCGTTAATTTTCAATTTTAATTCGTTTAATTCTTCTTGTCTTCGAGCTACAAGTACTAAATTTTTTCCGCGAGATGCAAATGCTAAAGCTGCTTCATAACCAATTCCGGAACTTGCGCCAGTAATAACAGTGTATTTCATATAAAATCCCCCTAAGTTCAAATGAATTTATTATGGTTAGATTGTATTTGTTAGAGTATACTCTAAGTCAAATGTTTTTTATAAATTTGATAAGGTCATAAAATATATGAGGGTAAGCATGTGGAGGGAGTTTTAGTATGTACACAATTAGCGAGGTAGCAAAATTATTAGGCGTGAGCACACATACACTACGTTATTATGAAAAGGAAAATATATTAATTGCAAATCGAGATACAAATGGAAATCGACTTTACGAAGAGTCACATATAAAGTGGTTGCAGTTTGTAATGAAATTAAAACAAACGCAAATGCCAATAGCGAAAATAAGAGAATACGCTAGATTATATACAGAAGGGGAGCATACAACAGAAGCTCGTTTACAGCTCCTAGAAGATCATAGGAAATCTATTCAGATTCAAAGAGAAAACTTAGAAGTTACAGAGAAGATGCTCGAGAATAAAATTAGTGCATACAAAAGCTCATTGGAAAATAAATAGATGTTGTTATGTGATGAAAAATGGATTTGATCTATGAGTATTTCATCATAGTGTGCGGATAAATAAAAAAGAGCAGCTAGCAAAAGCTAACTGCTCCATTCAAGGGATCTCTCCAAGGGGGAGTGGAGAAAATATTATGTTACTAGCAGTATTGACAGATTATTAAGAAATATACAAATCAGATGAAAGAAATTTTAAATAAACTTTCGCCATTGACAGTTTTTAAAATGTTCATGTACAATATACATGAATGACATTCAGTCATTTTCGTGTAAAAGGATGTAGTTAGTTTAAAAATGGAACAAATACAATGGTAAATGAGGATGATATTGGTTTATATAGTATTGATGAAAGAGTATATTTTTTTAAAATAAAAATGACTGAAAGTCAGTCATAAGAGGTGAGAGGTATGAAAAATAGAGCATGGTTATATGTCATATTAACATGTATTTTTGAAATTTTTTGGGTGTTTGGTTTTAATACGGCTAATACTTGGTGGCATTGGATTATTATTTTAGGAGTTATCGCTGTTGATTTTCACTTCCTTTCTAAAGCGTGTGAACATCTTGCAACAGGGACTGTATATGCTGTTTTCGCCGGAGCTGGTACGGTAGGTACTTTCTTGATGGATGTATTTCTTTTCGGCGGAAGTTTCAGTGTAGGGAAGTTATTCTTTATCGTGATGGTTGTAGCTGGCGTTATCGGTTTAAAGCTAGCTGATAATAAAGAAGAAACTGTGGAAGGAGCTGCTTAAAGATGGGTTGGTTTTTCGTATTTTGTGCTGCAATTAGTGAAATAGTCGGTGTGATAGGACTTAAAATGTATAGTAAAGATAAGACATTGGCCAATGGTGCAATTTATATAGGCGGGTTTGCTACATCCTTCGCATTTTTGTATACTTCCTTCTTATTTTTACAAGTAAGTGTCGCATATGCGGTTTGGATTGGTATCGGAACAGCAGGTGCAGTTTTGTTAAACATGTTCTTGTTTGGTGAGTCGAAAAGTAAAGCGCGTATCATTAGTGTGTTTCTTATTGTATGTGGAGTGACAGGATTAAAGGCACTTTCTTAAAGATATATTGTATTTTTATCTCCTAATTGTTTATTAGGAGATTTTATTATAAAAAAATGATTTCCTCTTAGAGTTCACTATCATTGACAGTACAATCGATTATCTTATAAAATGAGTGACAGTCATTCAATATGCGTGTGAAAGGGTTTAGATGATGAATAAAAAAGAGAAAATTGTCTATGCAGCTATTGAAGTGTTTCAGGAAAAGGGCGTCGAAAAAACGAAGATTTCTGATATCGTGAAATTAGCTGGCATTGCGCAAGGAACTTTCTATTTATATTTTCCTTCTAAGTTATCTGTTATGCCTGCAATAGCAGAAGTGATGGTTGAAAAGATGATACTTGCAGTGAAAGAAAAAGTGCAAAACGATGCGCCTTTCTCAAGTAAAGTGACGCAAGTAATAGATGCGGTGTTTCACTTTATAGCTGAATATCGTGAAATACAGGCTTTAATGTATGCTGGTCTTGCATCTACAGAACATATAAAAGAATGGGAAGCTGTGTATGAGCCCCTTTATATGTGGCTAAGTGAATTTTTAAATGAGGCAAAAGAAGCTGGTGAAATTCGTGATTCGGTTCACGCAGAGCGAACAGCGAAGTTATTTATCGCTCTAGTTGAATCAGCAGCGGAACAAGTTTATTTATATGATCATAAAGATGATGAGCAAGTGGATTTGCAAAAGGCAGAAGTACTAGATTTTTTAACACATGCACTACATATAAAGAAGTAGTAAGATGAACCTGTCTGAGAAGGTAGGTTCATTTTTGAGGAAAACTGAATGATAGTCATTCACCTAATACTTATGTATGTGTGGAAGGATAGAGTGAAATTCTAATGAGTGGAGGCATCTCTACTCATTACTAGCCCACAAAGAGCAGGATAAAGAAAAAGCTTCTTGGGTATTATTTTTTGAGAGGAACTTACGGGAAGAGGTGTTAAAAAGTGAAGAAACCGATAAAAGAACAAAAGATGGTATTGGTCATTCTTTTGAGTAATATATTTATCGCTTTTCTAGGGATTGGATTAATCATTCCGGTTATGCCGTCCTTTATGAATGATATGCATTTAACAGGGAAGACGATGGGATATCTCGTTGCAGTGTTTGCAATGGCACAGCTCATTACTTCACCTATTACAGGCCGGTGGGTTGATCTTTACGGTAGGAAGAAAATGATAATCATTGGATTATTTATTTTTGGTGTTTCAGAGCTTCTTTTTGGATTAGGAAAAGATGTGTGGCTGCTTTATGTAGCAAGGGTATTAGGCGGAATTAGTGCTGCTTTTATTATGCCTGGTGTTACGGCATATGTTGCGGATATTACATCTATTCAGGAACGTCCAAAGGCGATGGGATACTTATCTGCGGCTATTAGTACTGGATTCATTATAGGGCCTGGAATCGGCGGATTTATTGCAGAATACGGTATACGTGTGCCGTTTTTCGTTGCAGCAGCAATTGCTTTTATAGCATGTGTGATTTCAATCTTTATTTTAAAAGAACCGTTAACGAAAGAAGAACTTGCAGAGATTTCTTCTAATACGAAAGAATCAAGTTTTATTGGTGATTTAAAGAAATCATTACATCCAATGTATGCAATTGCATTTATTATCGTATTTGTACTCGCATTTGGATTATCAGCGTATGAAACAGTGTTTAGCTTATTTTCTGATCATAAATTTGGTTTCTCGCCGAAAGATATTGCAGCAATTATTACAATCAGTTCAATCTTTGGGGTAGTTGTGCAAGTATTTATGTTTGGCAAATTGGTAGACATGTTCGGTGAGAAAGTATTAATCCAAATATGTTTAATTGTAGGTGCAGTATTAGCATTCGTCTCAACTGTAGTCTTTAATTATTGGATTGTACTTCTCGTTACTTGCTTCATTTTCTTAGCATTTGATTTACTTCGTCCAGCTTTAACGACGTTTTTATCAAAAGCAGCTGGAAAAGAGCAAGGGTTCGTCGCTGGTATGAACTCGACTTATACGAGTTTAGGAAATATTGCAGGACCAGCGATGGGCGGAATATTATTTGATATGAATATTCATTATCCATATGCATTTTCAGGAGTTGTTTTAATAGTTGGTCTCGGCATTACATTTATGTGGAGAGAGAAACAGCTGGCTGAGAGTTTTGCGAAGTAATAAAACCCCTTACGACGGTAAGGGGTTTTTGTTTTATTCTGATTAAAGTTTCATTTTATAAACTTAATCCAAACCGTTTTAATTCAATAAAAATCCCCTCTAATTGCTTTCCTTTATCCGTTAATGTGTACTCTACACGAGGCGGAACTTCTGGATATACTTTTCTCGTTATAATGCCTTGAGATTCTAATTCTTTTAGTCGAAGAGATAATGTTTTTGGACTAATACCATCCATGGATTTTTGTAAATCACTAAAGCGTAATGTTCCTTCAATAAGAAGATCACGAATGATTAAAAACGTCCATTTTGTACGAATTACATCAAGCGTTTTAGCGATAGGACAAGGTATGCCAGGTAAACCTTTCGTTAATTCAACTGGATCTATATTGTTCATGGAACTAGCCTCCATAAAATTTTTTAGATGAATTTGCTTTATAGTATCACAAAACTATACTTTTGGTAACTATATGAAAAAAATATCACTACTTCCATAAAGGAAGTTAGTGCATATACAATAGCAATACGAAACAAAAAGGATTTATATAAGGAGGTGGTGATTTCCATGGGGATAAAAAAGTTACTTGGATTTCTTAGTTTGTTTGTTATTTGTATTGTGCTTGTAGCATGCGGCGCGGAACAAAAAGGTGAAGTTCAGTTATTAAAAGAAATGCCAAGGCCAAAAGCAATGACAATTGATCCCTCACTAAGTAAAAAAGAAGCGACAGAAATGGTTCATGCGGCGCAGCGTTTTTATGCATTTTGGGATACAGGTAAGGAGGAACTTATTCCGCAGACTGTTACTGAAAATTTTTTCGATAATACATTGCCGAAAGGGCGACCACAAGGCATTGAAGGATTAAAGTTTGCAGCGCAAAATTTTCGTAAAGTTGTGCCTGATATACATTGTGAGATTGAAGACTTATTAGTTGTTGGTGATAAAGTAACAGCCCGTCTTTTTTTTACAGGAATGCATAATGGTAAGAAAATTAATTTTTTTGCAATTGATATTTTACATGTGAAAGACGGAAAGATAACGGAAGATTGGCATTTAGAAGATAATCTTACACTACAGCAGCAACTCGGCTTAATAGCCGAAGAGTAGATCATATAGGGGAGAGAAAAACGATGAAAAATATATTTATTATAAATGGACATGAAAAATACGGTACAAAGGAAGGACGATTAAATAGAACGTTAGTAGATTATATGGTTACTGTATTAGGCGAGAATCATCATGTGAAAACAACAACGATTCAAGATGGTTACAATATTAAAGAAGAACAAGATAAGTTTTTATGGGCCGATGTTGTTATTTATCAAACACCGATTTATTGGTTTAGTGTACCGGGCTTATTTAAAACGTATATGGATGAAGTATATGAATACGGTTTGTTCTTTAAAGGTGCAGATGAATATGGAACAGGTGGTTTATTAAAAGAGAAAGAGTATATGTTCTCTACAACTTGGAATGCACCTGAAAAAGCATTTGGAGATAAGACGAAGTTCTTTGAAGGAGAAAGTTTAGAATCAGCGCTTAGTCATTTACACCGCGTGCAAAAGTTTCTCGGTATGAGTCCGTTAAAGAGTTTTGCTTGTTATGATGTGGTGAAGAATCCGGATATAGAGAAGTTTTTAGTGAACTTGAAAGATCATTTAGATGGAGTAATTAAATAATAGTATGTGAAGAAGGTACTACTAAGGATGTAGTACCTTCTCCTTTTATAAAAACTCACACTTTAATACGTGGATGGCTGTATCCATAACTTCGCAAAATTTGCCCAACCAAATGAATCAATTGTTACGTTTTTTAAAGAAGAAGGGTATGTTTTTCTTTTTAAAACGTGATAGTTAAATAAAATGATGTGTTCTGCTTGTAAAAACTCTTCAATCTCATACATGAGTTCATAACGCTTTTCTTTATTTTCTTCTAGTAAAAATGTATCTAGTAAACAGTTAATTTGTTTTTCGTAGTGCGGGTCCATGAACCGATTTACGAAGCAACTTTTATTTTTAAATACATTTAAGAATGCAATTTCATGATTGGCAGCAAAGACTTCTCCCATGAAAATAATATCAGCATGTTTATCAATAGAGCGATCTATATAATCTGAAACGGGAAATGGGTGAAGCTCTACTTGTATACCTAAACTTTCACATCGTTCTTTTAAGAAATATGCATCATTTGCACTATCTTTAAATGCGAAGAAGTAAATATGTATCGTTTCTCCATTATATGTACTCTTTTTCAAATACTCTTTTGCTTTTTCTAAAGAGTAGGATCTTCTTGTTGCAAGGCGGCTTCTATCAGGGAAGAAGCTTGATGCAGCAATTGTTCGTCTACCCTCTATGCTACGAAGTATCGTTTCAACATCATATAGTTCTCTCCAAGCCTTTCGAAAGTAAATATCGTGATGAGGACCAGGTTTTGTAAAGTTGAAGCTAGCATAAATACAACCTATTTCTTCTATTTGTATATCATGCCTTTCATTTTCCTCTTCGTTTGGTAGTTCATAATCAGCATCTATTTGCACATGGTCAGGAATACCCCAAAATTCAATACGGTCTAATAATGCGCGCTCTTTAAAATAATGAGTGAACGCTTCGAGTACGATATTATCTTCAGAGTAATGAGCAAGTTTGAAAGGTCCAGTACCTATATAATGATGATTTTGAATACTCGTATCACGCGGTAAAATTGCGAGCTGCATGGAACTTACATAGTGTAAGAAAAATAAATTTGGTTTTGCTAAATGAAATCGAATTTGCAGTGGTGATGGCGTTTCAATTTGAACAATTTCTTCTGTTAACCATTCGAAAGGAGAGTGAACCTCTTTTAGTCTTTCAAATGAAAATTGTACATCTTTAGAAGTTAAAACTGTTTCGTTATGAAAATATACATCCTTTCGTAAATAAAAAGTCCACGTAAGCCCATCTTCACTTAATTCCCACGTATGCGCAATGTGTGGTTCCATTTTTTCAGTAACATCGTTATAGACGACTAACGTATCAAAAATTTGACTCGTAAGATGGCTCTCTGTAGTTACAGCCACAAAAGCCGGATCTAATGGGAATATCTTTCTCGATATAGGAATCTTTAATATGTCGTACATACCATTTGAAGGTTCGTATCCAAAATGATGATGTAGTTTGTTTTCTATCTTTTTTTGAAGTGCAGGGGGGAGGGGTTCTTTTAAAAGAAGAAAAACATCCTTTAATTTTTCTTGCGCTAACAGGTCATCTGTATAGGACTCAATCGCTTCTACGAAATTATGTATAAATAGAATTTCCGTTTTATTTCCGCGGCCTCGCCCTGGAGTCCAGCTAATTAATTGCTCCTCGCTCATTTTCTTTAATAAAATCTTTACGTTTTTCGTACTGCAATATAAAACATCCGCTAATTCTTGTAAGCTATTTCGCATATGTTGTTGATCTTGTGCATGTAGTCTTAGTCTAATGTAATAGTCCATAATTTTCATATATACACTTCCTTCTATCATAAAAGGGGAAACTCTTTAGAATATTCTAACCTTTTTCTTCCTTTTTTTCAAAGTAAAATAAGTAAGCATAAGGAGGGGGAAACAATGGGATTTTGGAGTATGCATCGAAATATAAAAATTAGAATTATAACTTCGTTTTTAACACGTACTGTGTCCACGATGATTTTTCCATTTATGGCGATTTATTTTTCAATAAAGTTAGGTAGTGCGGTTGCTGGTGCGTTACTACTCATTAATGTCATAGCTTCATTAGTAATTGGTTTATACGGTGGATATGTTGGAGACCGGCTTGGGCGTAAAAAGGTTATGATTATCGGTCAAAGTATACAAGTCATTTCTATTGCTTGTATGGGAGTTGCGAATTCGGATTATGTAGATTCACCGTGGTTAACATTTATCTTTATGCTAGTGAATAGTTTAGGATCTGGACTTATGAATCCTGCGACAGAGGCGATGTTAATTGATGTGAGTACACCTGAAAATCGAAAAGTAATGTACAGTATTAATTATTGGGCTATTAATTTATCCATTGCGATTGGAGCAATATTTGGTGGGTTACTATTTGAAAACTATAGATTGCAATTGTTTATCGTATTAACGCTTGTTGCAATTATTACTTTATATGTGATGGCTGTGTATATGGAAGAAGTGTATGTAGCACGAAAAACGGTGGAGAAGAAAAATGTATTAAAAGATATGGCAGATAGTTATAAAGTCGTGATGAAAGATAAAGCATTTTTAATTTTTTGTGCAGCGAGTATATGTACATTGTCTTTAGAGTTTCAAATTAATAATTATTTAGGTGTTCGCTTGCAGAAGGAATTTGAAACGGTGCACTTTTTATTCGGGAATGGTGTTACGTTTGATTTAACAGGGATTCGCATGCTGAGCTGGATTTCTGCAGAGAATACAATTTTAGTTGTGTTATGTTCAGCACTTCTTATTAAAATGCTGAAAAGCTTCAACGATTTGAAAATCTTATATGTAGGTTTATTCATTTATACAATTGGATTTACAATACTCGGAACGAGCAATAGCTTATGGATTTTATTAATTGCAGGGCTTTTCCAAACGGTAGGTGAGATGATGTATGTGCCAGTGCGTCAATCTATTATGGCAGATATGGTGCCAAATGAGGCAAGAGGTTCTTATATGGCGATTAACGGAATGGTCTTTCAAGTGGCAAAAATGAACGGGGCATTAGGTGTTATGCTAGGTTCATTTATTGCATCTTGGGGCATGAGTGCTCTGTACTTTATCGTTGGTATGAGCAGTATTTTACTATTTATGAAAGCGATAGGGAAAGAGAAGTATGAGGATGAGAGAAATGTTTCTCAAATTGGATGAAACTATATAAAAGCGAACCAGTTATACTGGGATTCGCTTTTTATATAATTTTTAGAACGGATCAACTTCAGCTAAATTTGGAGTAGTACTAGGCTGTAGCAAAAGATTTTTTAATGTGCCTACTTCAGAAAGCGTTACTAATATGTAGCCACTAATCAGTACAATTAGCCCAATAACGCGTAACGTTTGTAAGCTCACTTCATTATTATTCGTTTCCGTTGGATTTGGGGGCGTTGAAGGTGGATTGTTATTCATAAATAAGGCTCCCATCTTTTGTATTTATATATGTGCGAAATCATTATTTAACTTATGGATAGGAATTATATAGTCATTTTCACTATATGAGAACTGCCTATGAAAAGTGATAAGGAATTTTTGGGCGAGAAAAGGGGGAATCCAAAAGATTATTAAAACTGAACTTTTGGATTCCCCTCTTTTTATTTATCTTGCTATTTGTGGTGGTCGGATTGCCTGTAAACGACCAGTTGGTGAGGGCTAATTAATCAGTAGGGGATGAATAAAACCCCAATGATTAACTATTTTCATGTAAATAAAAGGAGGGTAGTTATCCTAATATACGCAACGATTCTTCAATAAACGCTGGGATGTCCTCTGGCTGTCTACTTGTTACTAGCTGATTTTGACATACGACAACCTCTTTGTCATGAAAGTTCCCGCCGGCATTTTTCAAATCGACTTCAATAGATTTATATCCAGTGACATCACGTCCTTCAAGTGTTTGTGCAGTGATGAGTAGCTGAGGTCCGTGACAAATAGCGAAAACGGGTTTGTCCGCATCCATAAATGCTTTACTAAAGCGAACAAAACGTTCATCTGCACGAAGTATATCTGGAGAAAATCCACCCGGTATGAAGAGGGCATCAAAGTTCTCTGGAGAAACATCATCAATACTTTTATCAATCACGACTTCACTTTTTCCTTGCTTACCGTGTACTGTTTTCCCTTTTTCCATTTCAATAGTTGTTAATTCATATCCCTTTTGTTTAAAAGCTTCTACTGGCTCTGTGTATTCTGTATCCTCGAAATAATCCGTTATTACAATAGCAATTTTTTTACTCATTCTAATCCGCTCCTTATATTATCGGTTCCAGAATCTTCCTTGGGCAATGCCTTCTATAAATGATTCAATTGAAGTGTTTGTTAAGTTATAAACTCCTGCTCCATCCAGTTTAATCTTACTATGGTCCAAAGCATGAGGATTACTAAGGACATGAGCTATCGGTTTAAAATGTTTAAAAGTAGTTTCTGCAAATTCTAAAACAGGGGGTTGAATGACAGACTCACTACTAAACACTAATACTGCATCAAAAAGGGAGGAGTCTGTTGTTGTATAAGTATCAGTTACTTTAATGGAATCATTGAACTGATAAATTTTATTATCTATGATGCTATAGTTAATTCGGTGTTGTACAAAAGCTTGAATCCATTCGGACAGAAGTGAGACGCTTGGGTCACCATTTAATAGAATTGCAACATTTTTGGAATCAGATTTAAAAATAGTATTGGACATACTTAGTGCAGGTGATTTTGCATCTGAATTTACTTCGTGATTTTCCTTAGGTAAAGGAGCTCCAATAATGTTAGCGACTTCTTGTGCTAATTGACGATCGACGTGGTTTAGGAGAGCAATTACATTTGCCTTCACCATGTCTGATTTACACTTCCCAACTTCAAAGCAAAAAGCTTCTTTTATGTGCTGCTTTTCAATAGGGCTCATACTATTGTAGAAAAGTTTAGCCTGAGAATAAAAGTTAAGAAAGCTTTTACTGCGACCTCTAATTTTATGCCCATCAATCTTTTCTTGATAATGTTCATATCCTCCTTGTTCGGCTTGGACGGTTGCAGGTTGATTATTATTTAATCCATTAGGATGATAGCTTGTTTGACCGCGATGAATCTGCATTTGATGCATACCATCACGTTGATTATTATGAAAAGGACATACGGGCTGATTAATAGGGATTTGATGGAAATTAGGGCCCCCTAAACGAGATAATTGTGTATCTGTATAGGAGAATAATCTTCCTTGCAGAAGAGGGTCATTTGAAAAATCAATACCTGGTACGACATGACCAGGGTGAAAAGCTACCTGCTCTGTTTCAGCAAAGAAGTTATCAACATTTTTGTTCAATGTCATTTTACCAACTAATTTTACGGGAACTTCTTCTTCTGGCCATAATTTCGTTGGATCTAAAATATCAAAATCAAATTTATGTTCATCTTCTTCTGGAATTAATTGTAATCCAAGCTCCCATTCAGGATAATCCCCTTTTTCAATTGCTTCATATAAATCTTGACGATGAAAATCAGGATTTTTCCCAGCAATCCTTTGAGCTTCATCCCATACTAATGAATGAACCCCGAGGGTAGGTTTCCAGTGAAACTTTACGAAATGGGCTTTTCCTGCTGCGTTAATGAGTCGAAATGTGTGAACTCCAAAACCTTCCATCATTCGTAAACTACGCGGAATAGCTCGGTCGCTCATTTGCCACATGACCATATGAGTGGACTCAGGATTATGCGCAACAAAGTCCCAAAAGGTATCATGAGCGCTAGCTCCTTGAGGAATATCATTATGTGGTTCTGGTTTAACTGCATGGACAAAATCAGGAAATTTAATAGCATCTTGGATAAAGAATACTGGCATATTATTACCCACTAAATCATAGTTTCCTTCATCTGTATAAAATTTTGTGGCGAATCCGCGTACATCTCTTACTGTGTCGTTGGATCCTTTAGAACCTTGAACGGTTGAGAACCGTACAAATACAGGTGTTTTCTTTGAAGGATTAGTAAGAAAATCTGCTTTCGTATATGTTTCTAAAGATTTATAAAGCTGAAAATAACCATGAGCGCCAACCCCGCGTGCATGAACAATCCTTTCGGGAATTCGTTCGTGATCAAAATGGGTCATTTTCTCGCGAAAGTGGAAATCCTCCATTAAGGTTGGGCCTCTTAAGCCCATCTTTAAAGAAAATTCATCTTCAGCTATTTTTACCCCTTGATTTGTTGTTAAAGCATGTTTGCATTGATTGTCAGTAACGTGATGCTTCAATTGTTCCATTTTTTTATTCACAATATAGGCCCCTCCTTTACTCTGTTAATTTAATAGATACCCTTTTTATTAGTATGTAAACATGTATTATGATTTTTGTATGTAAAAATCATAATTAAACCCTAAAACATCAAGGGGAAGAAAGGGAGTTTGTATAGCACTCTATGCTTAAGAAAAACAGGAGTAACATACCTAAAGTTTTTAATTAAGTATGAACGATAGGTTTAACATTAAAAAATAAAAAAGCCAAGGAGAAAATTTATTTTCTCCTTGGCTTTTTAGATAATTCTTTTCGTTAAAATGCGGAAATTCTTTGCTTCGTTTTTGGTACAATAATAAATTTGATCCAGATTAATCCGATAATCATAATGATAAGACTATGTAAAAATTGTCCTGTAGCAATGAGTATAACAATTGAAAATACAATGAGTTGAATACTTAGCGATATAAAGATTAAGCTAAGAAATTGCTTCATCCTTTCTTCAGTATGGGTTGGATATAATGCTACAATAATATTTCCCGAAAAATATTTCCATAGTGAACGAAGCTGCATAGAGATCATATATAAAACGATGTAAGCGATAGCGCCTTTTACGTATATATTTGGTATGAAATATAAGGCGAAAGCACCGATCAATCCTAAGCGAATATATATACCGAAATAATCATTTCCACGTAAAAATGCTAGTGTATGTAAGTAGAAGAAAGTTGCTCGTTTTTTATGTAATAAAGGTTCAATCCAATTTGTAAGCCATTTTCTTTTATTTACTTGTTTATTCAGTTGCGGAACATCTGTGAAAATGTTAGCAAATTGATAAAAACGAACGTTCATTTTTTCTTCTTGCTCGATTATGTAATCCCACGGTATTCGTTTTGTAGGCTGTTTTTTCGTATATAGAAGTAGGAAAGCAAGTAGTAAGAGTAGTCCGCCCAATATGAGAACATTTGCGGAATAAAACAGCATGTAAATGATTAGGGCGTTACAAGTAATACGAATGATTAGCCATATATTTTTTTCGTGACTATCACGCCACATCCAATGTATGTACATGTTCCAGGCTTTCGTAATCATTAACACGATAAAGATTGTACATAAAAAAGGTACCGTTAATTGTAATGATTGCATAGCAAGTGGAACGAGAATAAGGAACGTAAATAACAATGGGAAAAGCTGAATGATGTAATTGTATAGAAGAGATTTTTTGAAATAAGATGTTAATTTCTCTTCTAGTGCTAGTAAATAGACAGCATCAGGTTTTTGAATAAATGTACGGATAGGGCATCTCGTTATAATGAATGTAAGTACAATCGTTATAATTATTAAAGATATTCCTTTAGAAGGAGATGCTTTTAGAAACTGAGCATAATAATATGCACCAACGCATGAAATAAAGATAAAGCTATATAGTAAACCGTTAATCATACGTGCAAAGTATGTAATGATATTTTGAATATGTTGTTGGAAGCGACTGCTCCATAGCGATTCGATTGACATGTTTTTCACCTCTTTGTTCTATTATATATGTTTTACAAAAGAAAAAACGAGCAAATTGCGTTATGCAACTTGCCCGTTTTTCTTTTCGTTATTTTTTTTCTGATCACGATTCATTAATGGATAGAAAGCAAATCCAATTACGAATAAACCAATTCCGAGAAGGAACGTTTTTATATCGGATGCGCCGGTTTTAATAACCCATAGTGCGTAGCAAAGTGCGATAACTGCGACTATGCCATCTGTAATTCTTGCCCGCATTTCATTTTTATATGTTTCACCAGTTGCGACTAGTTTTAACTGGAAGATTGGTGAAACGAGATATGGAATGAGGTAGGCCAGTGTTGATACGGTAATAACGAATGTATAAGCTTCCGCAATGGTTCCTGATAATGTTGAGAATAGGAATACTTGCGACATAATGTTTGTTAATCGTAATGAGTAAATTGGACTTCCTTTTTTATTTGTTTTTGTGAAGAAGGAAGGGAAGAAACCTTCTTTTGCTGCTTGATAAGGTACTTCTGAGCTTAATAAAATCCAGCCTAAGATAGAACCGAACAGGGAAGTAAGAGCAAGTAATGCCATCAGTTTCCCGCCGCCATGACCCATTGCAGCGTTTAGTGCATCTGCTAATGGACGTTCAGAAGCTTGTAATTTATCAACGTGAAGTACACCCATTGTTAAAATTGTAATTCCTAAGTAAATCGCAACTGTAATAAGTAATCCCGCAACTGTTGCACGTTTTACCGTTTTTGGAGAAACAGCACGGTTTGATAAAAGAACGGCTGATTCAATTCCGATAAACGCCCAAAGCGTTGTAAGAGCAGCTAAATTTACTTGTGAAAGAAGACCGTGTGATGCACCTGATTTATCAATCATCGGTGTGTACCATTGTCCAAACTTAGAAGCTTCGAATGCAAATAACGTAACGACGATGAATAAAAGGAATCCAGTTACTTTCGTTGTTGTTGCTAAGAAGTTTAGTTTTCCAGCTCCGCTTACACCGTTTGTTAATATAATATGAGTTCCCCAAAGTAAGATGGAACAAATCGTAAATGTAATTAGTTTTCCGACTTCTACGTTAAACGAGCCGATTGAAAATAGTAGTCGCGTATCTTTCATAATTGGGAAGAAGAGTGATAAATATCCCGCAAATGATGTAATGATGGCAACGTTACTTGCCCAGTTTGCAACCCAATATCCCCATACCATACTGAAGCCAGCCATTTTTTTCTTTTTTGGTGTTGAGAATAAAGCATATGCATGACTTTGTGGCCCTGTCGTTAAATCAGGACGACGAATTGCTAAATTACCGAAAACAAGAGCTAGCATTAAAACACCAAACCCTGTAGTTAACCAAGCTAAAGTGACACCGAGTGGGCTTGCTGTTTGTGCCAACGTACTTGGCACCATGAAAATACCAGCGCCAACCATGTTACCGACAACGAAAGCTGTTAGTACCCAAAAGCCCCATTTTTTTTGTTGCATAGAAAATACCTCCAAAGTTAGTATAACCAAGTCAAGCGAGGAGATATGTATGTCTTCCTGAGTCAGGAAGAGAAGTCCCAAACAAAACAAAAAAAGCACGTAATTTGCCGCTACATGCTTTCTATCTTATAAGAAACCCACGACATACCTCTCGATAGCTCTCCACAAACGAAACGTTTGTGACAGTTCTGCACTTATTAAATGCAGACCCAGCAAGCGTGCATGGTGGACACGACTTACTTCGGCAACCATTCCTTTCTCATTCCTTCATCAATGCCACTACATCTCCTGAAATGATACTCTTAATGATTGCAACCTCTACCTCACCGAGATACGAATGAGGATTTAAATATTAAATTAACGTCTTTAAGAGTAACAAATGTATTTTTATACGTCAATGGATATAGTAATAATCAGATTATAGAGAAGAGTTAGTGATTAAAAGTAAGAGGGATTGTTATGTGATATTTGAATTTTCGTAATATAATACATGTTATTAGCGCTAGATGATTGAAAAGGGGATGAAGTAAATGTCTGTATGTCATAAACATTCAGTAATAGGTGTGCTAGATTCGGGAGTTGGAGGATTAACAGTTGCGAGCGAAATTATAAGACAATTGCCTAAAGAAAGCATTTATTATATTGGTGATAATAAGCGTTGCCCGTATGGGCCAAGAAGTGTAGAGGAGGTGCAATCTTTCGTATTTGAAATGGTTGAGTTCCTCAAACAGTTTCCATTAAAAGCGCTAGTCGTAGCATGTAATACTGCTGCAGCTGCTGCATTGACTGCGCTGCAAGAAGCACTTTCCATTCCAGTTATTGGCGTTATACATCCAGGAGCAAGAGCGGCAATTAAAGTGACAAAGAAAGGGGGAATCGGGGTAATTGGAACTGTAGGTACGATAAAATCTAATATGTATGAAAAAGCATTACACGAGCTGGATACATATTTGGAAGTGCATAGCTATGCTTGCCCGACTTTAGCCACAGTTGTAGAAAATCAATTAGAAGATACAGCATATGTCACGCAGCAAGTGAAACAAGCTTTACTTCCATTAACGAAAGAAGATATAGATACGTTAATTCTTGGGTGTACGCATTATCCACTTTTAGAGTCTTATATAAAAAAGGAACTAGGAGAAGACATAACGATTATTAGTTCGGCAGAAGAAACAGCGATAGAGTTAAGTACCATTTTACAGCACAAAGGAATTTTGTCTGACAATCTGAATCCGAAGCATCGCTTTTTTACAACGGGATCTGTTTTATCATTTGAACATATCGCTGAGCGATGGCTAGGGTATCAAATTTCTGTAGAATGTGTACATTTGCCTATGAAAAATGCGTGTATACATAATTAAGATTTAGTAAATTACTTTTTTTAATAAATGAGGTTCGTTTCATAAGAAGGAAAGAATAAGCTTTTAATTGAAGTGTTTAAGGGCAGTTCAATTAAAGGGGAGATTGGATTATGGAATTATTAAGATCTCAATTATTTGCTTTAGAGTATATTTCAAAATATGCAGAGAACGAAAAACGTGGGGCTAAAGCAACGATTAATCATATACTTAAAATGTCTAATATTACAGATGAAATATTTGAAGAAGCTGTCGCTAATTTAAAATCTCATGCAAGGATTGCTTTACACTTTCATCCAGACAGACTAGATTCGAATATGAAAAGTGTTGCTGAAGCACTGTTTGAGCAAGGAGTATATAAAAGTCAGTTTGAAACATTGCTATCTAATGGAAGCGTATCTGCTTACCCTGGTGGTGAACGTGACCTTTGGGAAAAAAGAATATTTGGAGGAGCATATCAATTAGAAGGCGTAACAAATAATCAACGGCCAAAATATGGAGCGCTAAATTTAATG
This sequence comes from Bacillus sp. TE8-1, assembly GCF_008368855.1. Lineage (NCBI taxonomy): Bacteria > Bacillati > Bacillota > Bacilli > Caryophanales > Bacillaceae > Bacillus > Bacillus sp. TE8-1. The sequence goes on from NZ_QPET01000028.1 coordinate 113,929, forward strand.
TTACATCCAGATGGGCCGGCTCCGCGTTTTGGTTCCTGTTATTTTCTCTTATCTCCAAAAGTTTCTTCGCGCTCTACATATACGTATTTAGATTCGCATCAAGATCCGAAAGAAAAGGGGACTTATGAGGAGTTTGATATGATTTTAGCTGCTCTTTTGGAAGAGACATTCGTAAGAGATTTTGCAATTGGTGAAGGAAATTTGACTCCAACAATATTAATTAATCATTTACTGGCTAATCTGAAAAGGCCGTTTATAGATGTAGTAAGCAAAGAGCCAGCCCGTAATCTTAATCATTATATTGAAGCGCAGATTCATGGAGAGATTTCTCTAAAAGAAGACGTGGAAGCGTTTGTTGCAGATCCTTCATTTAAGGGTACGGATGTAGGAAAAGTTTTAGAAGAAATTTGCCTGAAGTACGCTATTGATTTGTATTGGCACATCGGTTTTGTACTTGCGGTAGACGAAGTTCCGATGGATTTTAGAGGTTCAAAAATGCCATCTTTAGCAAGACGCATTGCACGGAATCATTGTATCGATGCAAATATAATTGGTTCTGCTGTAGTGGATTTGAAACGCAATCCATTATCTTGGAGTGATCGTGGAACTTATGAAGAAGTGCTTCAGGAATTAAAATTATTATGGCATGTTTTAGTTCGATTTGGAAAACCAAATCGGAAGTAGAATGAAATACTCCGTTTTTGGAAGTGTTTATATAGAAAAGAAGCTGATCTATTTATAGATCAGCTTCTTTTTATAAGATTAAACTAAGTTTAATACAGTTACTTTTTCACGTGTCATAGACTCAAGGCTCTTACGAATACCTTGTGCGCCCATACCTGAACCTTTTACACCGATGAATGGGAAGTGGTCAGGGCCGCGCTCTGTGCGTCCGTTAATTTGAACAGAACCAGTTTCGATTTTGTTAGCAATTGCAAATGCTTTGTTAATGTCTTTAGTGAAGACACTTGCTTGCAGACCGAACTCTGATTTGTTAGCAATTTCAATTGCTTGCTCATCTGAAGAAACACGGATGATTGGAAGGATTGGGCCGAATGGCTCTTCCCAAGCAACTTTCATCTCTTCTGTTACGTGATCGATTAATGTTGGGTAAATTAAGTTACGCTCACGTTTGTTACCGATAACAATCGTAGCACCTTTTTCTACAGCGTCGTCAACTAAACCTTGAACGAAGTCAGCAGATTTATCGTCGATTAATGGAACGATTGTGCTGTCTTGTTCTGGAGATCCAACTGATAGTTCAGCTACTTGCGCTTTTAATAAGCTAACAAGCTCGTCCGCTACGTTTTCGTGTACAAGTACACGTTTAATAGCTGTACAACGTTGACCAGAGTAAGAGAATGCACCGCTTACGATATGGTTTGCAGCATCTTGTAAGTCAGCATCTTCACGAACGATACCAGGATCTTTACCACCAAGTTCTAATACAAGTGGAATCATTGAAGCTTTTTTCGCTAAATGTTTACCTGTGTTTGTACCGCCTGTGAACGATACCATATTGATGCCTTCGTGCTCTACTAAGTAGTCACCAATTACAGAACCGCGTCCTGTAGCTACGTTTACAAGACCTTTTGGAAGGCCAGCTTTATGAAGTGCTTCAACCATTTTAATACCACTAATTGCACCTTGAGTTGCTGGTTTGAAAATAACAGCGTTACCCATAATTAATGCTGGTGCAAGTTTTGCAGCAGATAAGTTTACTGGGTAGTTAAATGGTGCGATTGCTAATACAACACCAAGTGGTGCGCGTTGGATAATCGCAAGCTTAGATTTTGTACCGCCCGGGAAGCTATCGCCCATCATGCTTTCTCCGTGCATATGTAAAGCTTCTTCGATCGTGTAACGAATGAAGTCAGCTGTACGAACAACTTCTTTCTTCGCATCTTTATATCCTTTACCGACTTCTTTCATAATGATATCGGCAATTTCATCCTGCATATTTACGAGCTCATCAGCCCATTTATATAAGTATTTTGCGCGATCCTGTAGGGAAGCTTCAGCCCATGATTTTTGAGCTTCTTTTGCAGATGCAATTGCTTCATCTACTTCTCCGCGAGTAATTGCTTGTACTTGTCCAATTACTTCGTGTAAGTATGGAGATGGAATTTCGATTGTTTCTCCTGAAGAGCTTTCTCTCCATTCTCCGTTTAAATAAAATTTGTACGTATTGCTAGTTGTCATGATTAGTCCTCCTAAAATAGCAACTTGTAAGAGTGAGTATAAGGTGATTGTAGGGGGTTTGATAACATTTTTCAAATGAAATGTTTGTGAAAACGATTTCTTATTCTTTTTTTATTTTGTATGCCCTTTCTTACAGAACATTCTCTTATTTCAAAATGGTGTATCATATATTTTTATTTAAAGTGTGAAAAAATAATTGACAGAATACTCAATAAAGTTGTAAGATTATAAATGGAAAATAAATGAAAGGGGTGTGCGTAATGATTGTAATCGTAAATGTAATGGGCTTAGCTCTGTTAAATGGCAGAAAACATTCATATCATTACGCAACCCGTACGGATATATAGGGCATTTTTGTCTTATAAGAAGCGTACGTTGCGTATATCGTAACGTACGCTTTTATGCATTCCTGTGCATATCGTCAAGCGGCGGTATGCTTTTTTTTGTTTATTTTCCCTTGTTTAGTTCCGATAAAAAACTTTGGAAGGTGGAAAAATGTGATGAGATTGTATGGGTTACGAAATGTAAATGTGATAGGTCTGGATAGTGGATAAAGAAATGAGAGGTAAACGAGAACGAGAAGGGAGAGGTTACATTGTTATCAGTATTACTAAAGCTAAAATGGTTTTTTAGGGAGCACTGGAAGAGATATAGTATTGCCATTGGAGCTCTTTTAATTGTGAATATAGTTGAAGTGATTCCCCCGAAAGTGTTAGGGGTTACGATAGATAACATAAAAACAGGAACGTTATCGAACGAAGCTATTATACAGTCTATTCTTATTTTAATAGGGGTTACGATCGTTGGATATGGCCTCACTTTCGTATGGCAACATCAATTGTTTGGCGGTGCATTCGTACTTGAGAAAACGATGCGCTCTAAATTTATGGGGCATTTACTTAAGATGACGCCGACTTTTTATCAAAAAAATCGTACTGGTGATTTAATGGCGAGAGCGACAAATGATTTGAAAGCAATCGCTATGACAGCTGGTTTTGGTATATTAACGCTTGTGGATTCTAGTTTATATATGCTTACGATTGTCTTTATGATGGGATTTACAATTAGTTGGGAGCTTACATTTGCAGCGCTTATTCCGCTTCCAATTATGGCGTATGCGATGAATATATATGGAAAGAAATTGCATGAAAGATTTACCGTTGCGCAAGATGCGTTTGGTGATATGAACGATAAAGTGCTTGAATCAATCGCTGGTGTGCGTGTTATTCGTGCATATGTACAAGAGAATGCAGACGAGGAAAGATTTCATCATTTAGGAGATGACGTCTACGAAAAAAATATGAAGGTAGCAAAGATTGATGCATTATTCCAACCAACTGTGAAAATGCTTGTCGGTCTTAGTTATTTAATCGGCTTAGTGTACGGTGCATACCTTGTGTTCCAGTCAAAGGTGACGCTTGGTGAACTCGTTTCTTTTAACGTGTATTTAGGGATGATGATTTGGCCGATGTTTGCAATTGGTGAATTAATTAATGTTATGCAAAGAGGAAATGCTTCGCTTGACCGTGTGAATGAAACGTTAGCGTATGAGCCAGATGTAAAGAATCCGAAACATCCAAAGCTTGTGCAAGAGCCGGATTATATTCAGTTTGATGATGTGTCTTTCTCATATCCTTCATCAACTGAAGAAAATTTAAAAAAGGTTTCTTTCACATTAAAGCAAGGAGAAACGCTAGGGGTTGTCGGAAAAACAGGAAGCGGGAAAACGACGCTTGTACGTCAGCTTCTTCGCCAATATCCGCTTGGAGATGGAGATATTGCAGTTTCTGATGTGACATTAGATAAAATGACGAATGAAAATGTACTCGGCTGGATTGGTTATGTACCGCAGGAGCATATTTTGTTCTCAAAAACAGCGCGAGAAAATATTTTATTCGGAAATAGGGAAGCGACTGAAGAAGAACTAGAGAAAGCAATTGAAATTGCTGCGTTTAAAAAGGATTTAGAGTTTTTACCAGAAGGGTTAGAAACGCTCGTTGGAGAGAAAGGTGTTTCTTTATCAGGAGGGCAAAAACAAAGGATCTCGATTGCACGAGCTGTTATTCAAAATCCAGAAATTTTAATTTTGGATGATTCTTTATCAGCTGTAGATGCTCGTACGGAAGCAGCGATCATTGAAAATATAAGAACGGAAAGAAGTGGAAAGACGACGATTATTACGACGCATCGTTTATCTGCAGTGCAACATGCGGATTGGATTCTCGTTATGGATGAAGGCGCAGTTATAGAAGAAGGTACGCATGCTCAGCTTATCCAGAGCGGAGGCTGGTATGCTGAACAGTTTGAAAGACAACAAGGTGAAAGTGAAAGTGCGGATAGTGGGGTGAAAATATGAGCGTTTCAAAACGATTGTTTCAATACGCGATGAAAGTGAAAGGGACGATTTTTGCTGCGATGTTAATGTTATTTATTTTCGTCATCGCAGAGCTTGCTGGTCCTTTCGTTGCTAAAACGATGATTGATGATCATATCGTCGGGATAGAGAAACCTTGGTATGAAACAGAAAAGAGTGAAGAAGCTGTTTCGTATAATGGCGCTTTTTATAAGCGAAGTGATCGCTTTGAACAAGGCGAGACAAAAGGTAAAGAAGTACGTGTGATGCAAGTCGGTTTTCAATATTATTTTGTACCGAATAAAGTAAATGCGGAAGGGTCACGTACTGTAAAAGGGGATATGATTACCGTTCAAAATGGTAAAGCGGTGCAAGTGTATAAAGCGCAAGCATTAACAAAGGAAGAAGTATTTGCATTTTATAAACCAGAAATAAACCGTCTATTATTACTTGGTGGTGGCTATTTCGCTTTATTAGTAGTCGTGTCATTATTTGCATACGGAAAGCAGTTCTTCTTGCAAAAGGCAGCGAACAAAATTATTCAAATTATGAGGGAAGATGTTTTTTCTCATATTCAAACGTTGCCAATTCGGTACTTTGATCATTTACCGGCGGGGAAAATTGTTTCGCGTGTGACGAATGATACAGAGGCCATTCGTGATTTATATGTAACGGTGCTGGCAACATTCGTTTCTAGTATCATCTATATTATTGGGATATTCGCTGCGTTATTTTTATTAGATGTGAAGCTCGCTTCATTATGTTTATTAATTATCCCAATTTTAATTGTTTGGGCGATTCTTTATAGAAAATACGCGTCTGTATACAATCATAAAATGCGCTCTCGTTTATCTGATATTAACGGAACAGTGAATGAATCCATTCAAGGGATGCCAATTATTCAAGCGTTCCGTCAAGAGCGTGAAACGAAAAAAGAATTTGAAGAATTAAATGGCGATTATTTTAAGTATCAAAATAAAATTTTAAATTTAAATGCAGCAACTTCGCATAACTTAGTAGCCGTATTAAGAAATATCGCTTTCACAGGAGTAATTTGGTATTTCGGCGGTGCGTCATTAAGTGCTACAGGTATTATTTCACTTGGGGTACTGTATGCGTTCGTCGATTATTTAACACGATTATTCTCGCCAATTACGAATATGGTGAACCAGCTTGCAAACTTAGAGCAAGCGCGCGTTGCATCAGAACGTGTCTTTGAATTGTTAGAGGAAAAAGGGGAACCGGTAGAAGAAGAACGTATGCCTCGTTTAAAAGGAAATGTAAAATTTGATAATGTATCATTTTCTTATAATGGAAAAGATGAAGTGTTAAAAAATATTTCTTTTGAAGCGAAACAAGGCGAGACAGTGGCACTTGTCGGTCATACTGGATCAGGAAAAAGTTCTATCATGAATGTACTCTTTCAATTTTATGAGTTTGAAAAAGGAAAGCTTACGATTGATGGTCACGATGTAAAAGAGATGCCGAAACAAGCAACCCGTGAACATATGGGAATCGTACTGCAAGACCCGTTTCTTTTTAGTGGGACGGTCGCTTCCAATGTAAGCTTAGAAAATGAAAAAATTTCAAAAGAGCGCATTGTAAAGGCGTTACGTGATGTTGGTGCTGAAAGATTTGCGAACAATATAAATGAAGAAATTACAGAAAAGGGAAGTACGCTTTCCACTGGAGAACGTCAGCTTATTTCGTTTGCTAGGGCGCTCGCTTTTGATCCGGCTATTTTAATTTTAGATGAAGCAACGTCTAGTATTGATACAGAAACAGAGGCGATGATTCAACAAGCACTAGAAGTTGTAAAAAAAGGAAGAACGACATTTATTATTGCTCACCGCCTTTCAACGATTAAAAGCGCAGATCAAATTATTGTGCTCGATAGAGGAACCATTTTAGAAAAAGGCTCTCATGATGAACTCATGAAAAAGCGCGGGCGTTATTACGATATGTATAAAACGCAAATGGAAGGCAATCAGAGTGCTTAATATGCATGGAGGAGAACTTGTGATTTTCACAAGTTCTTTTTTATTGATGAACATGTCGACTCTTTAGCGAATTACGACAGTTAAATAAGAAGTATTGTTTTACCTTTTTCTCCATAAATGCTATATTAAAAAATGTTACTTATTTTTTGTATGTAGCGTTATTTTTCCCTTTTGTTTGATTATGAAGAAAAAGGATAAACTAAATAAGAACATTTTCATTGAAAAATTGTTCAAGATTGCATACAATCAATATAGTTTTTAAATTCCTATCAGAATACTTGGAGGATTACTATCATGAAGAAATTATTTTCAGTGCTTGCAGTAACTACATTAGCGATCGGGATTGTAGCCGGCTGCGGTAAAGAAGAGAAAAAAGATACAGCTAGTCAAGACGCGTTACAAAAGATTAAACAAAGCGGTGAACTTGTAATTGGTACAGAAGGTACATATCCACCATTTACGTTCCACGATTCAAGCAATAAATTAACTGGATTCGATGTTGAATTAGCAGAAGAAGTTGCAAAACGTTTAGGTGTAAAACCTGTATTTAAAGAAACACAATGGGATAGCTTACTTGCTGGCCTAGATGCAAAACGTTTCGATATGGTTGCAAACGAAGTTGGTATTCGTGAAGATCGTCAAAAGAAATACGATTTCTCTAAACCATATATTTCATCTTCAGCGGCATTAGTTATCGCAAAAGATAAAGATAAGCCTGCTACATTTGCTGATGTAAAAGGGTTAAAAGGAGCACAATCTTTAACGAGTAACTATGCAGATATTGCTAAGAAAAACGGTGCGGAAATTATTGGTGTAGAAGGATTTAGCCAAGCGGCAGAATTATTAGCTTCAGGACGCGTTGATTTTACAATTAATGATAAGTTATCAGTATTAAATTATTTAGAAACGAAAAAAGATGCAAAAATTAAAATTGTAGATACAGAAAAAGAAGCTTCAGAAAGTGGATTCTTATTCCGTAAAGGTAGCGATAAGCTTGTACAAGAAGTAGATAAAGCGTTAGAAGATATGAAAAAAGACGGTACGTATGACAAAATAACGAAAAAATGGTTCGGTGAAAATGTATCTAAGTAGTGCATTAGTTTCAGATCGATTGTCTACTTGGATAGATATTATGCAGACTTCCTTCATGCCTATGCTGAAGGAAGCTGTTTTTACAACAATTCCATTAACGCTTATTACATTTATTATCGGTCTTATACTTGCGACGTTAACAGCGCTCGCACGTATTTCAGGTAGTCGTATTTTACAATGGATTGCTCGTATCTATGTATCTATCATTCGCGGAACGCCACTTCTTGTACAGTTATTTATTATTTTCTATGGTCTTCCAACTCTTAATATTGAAGTTGAGCCATATACAGCAGCAGTTGTTGGATTTTCATTAAATGTCGGTGCATATGCATCTGAAATTATTCGTGCTTCTATCCTTTCCATTCCGAAAGGGCAGTGGGAAGCAGCTTATACAATTGGGATGACATATCCACAAGCATTAAAACGTGTTATTTTACCACAAGCAACGCGCGTATCAATCCCGCCGCTTTCGAATACATTTATTAGCTTAGTGAAGGATACTTCATTAGCATCGTTAATTTTAGTAACAGAAATGTTCCGAAAAGCGCAGGAAATTGCAGCGATGAACTACGAGTTTTTAATTGTTTATTTTGAAGCAGGTCTTATTTATTGGGTTATTTGTTTCTTGTTATCAATCGTACAACAGATGTTAGAAAAGCGTTCAGAACGCTACACATTAAAATAATCCTTTTACAAAAGGAGTTTTTGTTTTTATGATTTCAATTCAGCACTTACAAAAAAGTTTCGGAGATAATACCGTACTAAAGCATATAGATTTAACAGTTGAGAAGGGCGAGGTTGTTGTTATTATTGGGCCGTCTGGATCTGGTAAAACGACATTCTTACGTTGTCTCAATGTATTAGAAACGCCAAACGCTGGTAATATTCGTATCGGTAATAAAGAGCTTAACTTCTCTCAAAAAGTAACGAAGAAAGATATTGTTAATCTTCGTACGCAAACAGGTATGGTATTCCAGCACCATAATTTATTCCCGCATTTAACAGCACTTCAAAATGTAATGGAAGGGCTCGTTACAGTGAAAAAGATGGGGAAAGAAGAAGCGAAGAAAAAAGCAAACTATTTCCTTGAAAAAGTTGGTTTAGCAGATAAAGTGGATTTGTATCCGTTCCAATTATCAGGCGGACAACAACAGCGCGTTGGAATTGCGCGCGCGCTTGCGATGGAGCCGGAAGTGTTACTATTTGATGAGCCGACGTCAGCGCTTGATCCTGAACTCGTTCAAGAAGTTCTGAAAGTAATGAAAGAACTTGCTAAAGAGGGCATGACGATGGTTATTGTAACGCACGAAATGCGTTTTGCACATCAAATTGCGAACCGTGTTATTTTCATGGATGGTGGTGTCGTTGTCGAACAAGGTACACCAGAAGAAGTATTTACAAATCCAAAAGAAGAACGCACGAAGAAGTTTTTACAAATGTTGCAATAAATTAAGGAAGGTCTCAAGGCATATGCCTTGAGACCTTTTTGCCATATATATTTATTTGTGGAATCCGCCAAGGCTTTGCTCAGCCATTGCAACTAGACGTTTTGTGATTTCTCCACCAACTGAACCGTTAGCGCGAGCCGTAGAATCTGCTCCTAATTGTACACCAAATTCTTGAGCGATTTCGTACTTCATTTGATCGATTGCAGCTGTTGCACCTGGTACTACTAATTGATTTGAAGAATTTTGGTTTGCCATAGGAATATATCCTCCTTAGAGTTATAAAAGTTTTTTTGGTTGGACTAGCTGGAGTTGAACCAGATTATCGCCCCGGTTGGCGCTAATCCATCGGTAATTAAGTTTGTACTCATAGTATGGATGTTACCTAGAAAGATATACAAAATAATAATTTGTAAATTTTGTCAAAAAAACGTATTGATTTCGTAAATTATGAAATAAGAGTAATCGTTGTATTTTTAAGAAAACAGGCCAAAATAAGGAGGATATTAAATATAATTTTTTCATTGTGGCCTGCTACTTGTAGGCTAATTATTAGCTTCTTATTTATGATTTATTGAAATAAAAATGAAGTCGGTAGCAACTTCATAGTTCTATTTTTAAGTAGGGATGGAGTGGGCGCTCCTATGTCTGGATAGGTTGCTCTCTTCACTCTAAAAAAGAGAGGCTTTAAACGATAACGTATGGAGGAATCATGATGGGGATTTGCCCGCTTTGCAACGCATTAGAATCACAAACATATTCTTGTCAAAATTGCCAAAGTATACTCCAAGATTATGGGAAGTCTGTAGATTATATAGACGATTATAGTGCCTATATGGATCAAGAATTATTAAGTGCAGTAGATGGTTTAACGCATAATAATTCAAATGAATATTGCAATCATATTTTTTATTGCAGAGTATGTAACGTGGAAACTGAGGTTGTAGTAAAACTTGTGTAAATAGAAAACTTCCACCTTATTATCTAGGTGGAAGTTTTTGTTTTTGTATTTGTGAGTGAATCATAGGAGAAGGGATATGTTCGGTGTTTGATGAAGCTTCTGATTTTATTTGAGACATTTTTTCTTTTGTATCACGTAAAGAATGTTCAGTTAAGTAGACGGCATATTCGTAAAATAACTGGCGCGTCAGTTCACTTTGCTCTTTTAATTTTTTATCTTGGAATACAGTTCGCCCAGGTTTAGAGTTGGCTTCAAAGAGCCACGGATTTTCCTTTGTGTCTAAACCGATATCAAAACCGATTTCTCCAATATTTCCAGTTACTTGTTCATCGAGCGCGTAACTTATTTGTAAGGCAGTATGTTTTAATTTATTTTCAATTTGAACTTGTTTCGTTGAATCTGGAAAAAGCTCTTGTAATAATTTTGTGTCACCGCCACTATTTACGTGCGTTGTTAAACTGCCTTTGCCGGCGATTTTGGCGACGATTGCACTAACTATCCAATTACCGAAATGGTTTTTATTTGTATGAATGCGGAAATCAACAGGTTGCCCATCGAAGCGAAGTAACGAAATACCTTGCTGTACGATAAACTTTTTTAAATCATGTCCTTTTAATACATGGTTTAGAAGCGTTTCTAATGATTGATACTTTCTCAGTTTATTTTCTTCATTTTCGCGATAACGACAGTAGTAGCAATTCTCTGTTTGAGAATAAAATATTTGATGAATATTTCTACCAAAGCTCCCGTGTATTGGTTTCATGTACACTGATTTATACGTGCCAAGAAACCGTTCTACTTGTTCAAAATGCTGAAATGCTTCTGTATTTGGTAATAAGGGTTTAATTGATTCGTCTTTCGTAAGAAGTTGATGAACTTCCCATTTATTGAAAAAACCTGGGTTAAACCATGGAATGCAGTAGTCTTGTTCTAATTTTCTTTTTGCCCTGACAATTGGTTTATAATTTTCCGCTTGCCGATTCGGTAAGCGATCGTAAATGACATTTGGTAAAGGGACTTTTTTCTTTATCCATTGTTTCTCTTGAAAGAAATATCCTTCAATCGTTTCTTCTTCCCAGTGTATATGTTGAACGCCAAAGACGAATACGAACGGTCGTAATGAGAATGGTGGTGTTAACAACTCACTCAGAGCAATTGAACGATTTCCTAAAGGGTTAGAAGAATCATCATTAAAGCCAGTTGTAAAAATGCCGATTAATGGTCCGAAAATAATTGTTTGGTTTTGTGTAAATGCATGAATAGTAGTTGATTGAGGCAGTAAAAGTTTTTCGGCAATATGCTTTCCGATAATAATTTCGCGAGTAAAGGAATAATGAATTTTCACCTCTTCACTTGCAATGTGACGTATACCGAAGGATAGGGATGTAATAGGCGGTGTAATAGAAAAAACGTAAGGTAAAGTAATGCTATTTGGATGTTCATCTGAAATGTTTAATGTATATATATGTTCTTTCAAAATAGGCTTACCTCCTTTCATTATGGTGTAAAGCGACTGAATTTAAGTGGTCCGTGAAATATCTTTTCAGCTAATGAATCACTATGACGAATGTATTGTTCGTAAGGAGGAATCGTGTTGACATACATAAGCCAAATCGCGCCTTTTTGATCCATAATTGTGGAAAGTTCTAGTTCGAATAATGAAGAATAAGACTGATCTAGTGTTTGGAATACTTCATTTATAATGTCGTGTAAAGCGTCTTGCAATAGTTGCACACCTGTACTAGATAGTACGTATTTAATTTTTGAAAATGAATGCAATGAATCATCGTCTGTTGCTGAAGGTAAAAGTTGATTAGGAAATGAACTTTTTTGTATAAATTGACCGATAATATTCCAAGTTTGTTCTTTGTTTTTTTGCAAAATGGTTCGAATGTGGAGTGGGTATGTTAATTGATTTGGTGGTTGTAGCATGGTATGCACTATGTAGCGTGATGAACGTATGTTAGATTTACACCAAGATATAAATTCATCTGTCCGCTTGATTGGAAGAGAAGTATGGTATTTTTCATTTACTGTATCGATATGAAACGTTTTATTTTTGTAAGCGACTCGATATAAGTTATCTTTAGAATGTATATTAGTGGGGCGTATAATAATATCTTTAGTTTTTAACAACAGTTTGAAAATGTTTTGTATCGTTGCCACTTCAAATTTGGGTATATAAGGAGACAGTTTTTTATTAGTGAGAAATAAATCATGTAGTTCACTTAAGTTAATAAGTGTGTTATTTAAAAAGGTAGTGGAAGGACGGTTGTGCAAAGAGTGAATAATTGATTTTGCTTTTTCAAAGTCTGTTTCCTCGTGAAAAGAATAACGATCATATATATAAGAAGGAATAGGGAATGTTTGCTCTTTCCATTTTCCTGTATCTGTATCGTAAATAAGACCAGAAACAAGGTCTGTTTTAGAATCAATACAAAATGGCGTAAACTGGGCAACGACATTATGATAAAGCCGAGCGCGTTTAGCGATTTCGGTGTAATACGTTTGCTCATAATGAAGTTTAGAAGTTAAAAGGCCGAGAACCAACGAAATCACTCCTTTACTACTATTTGCATAATAGGCGAAGCTATATATTGCAAATACGTTTTTATACCATTATACTTTTGTCCGTATGATGATATGCTATAGTTTTGGAGAAGTGAAAGGTTGATTGTAATGAATATATGGTTAAATATGTTAACGACGACAGGGCTCGGAGCAATTATTGGGGGATACACGAATCATTTAGCGATAAAAATGTTATTTCGTCCTCATCGTCCTATTTATATCGGAAAGTTTCAAGTTCCATTTACACCAGGGTTAATTCCGAAGCGTCGTGATGAACTTGCTGTTCAATTAGGAAAAATGGTTGTAGAACATTTGTTAACACCAGAAGGAATCGGAAAAAAGCTAACAAATGAAGAGTTTCAAAAAGGTTTAATCCACTGGGCGCAAGTGGAAGTGGATAAAGTAATTACGAATGAACAATCACTGCGATATATGTTAGAAAAATGGAATGTAGCGCATGTAGAAGAAGAAGCGACTCGAAAAATCGAATATGTGATTACAGAAAAAATTCATGCATTTTTAGCAGAGTATTATACATATACATGGGAACAGGCTTTACCTCATTCTGTACATGAAAAGATAGAGAATGCGATTCCGAATGCCTCGGCGTTTATTTTAGAGCGAGGAATTAGCTTTTTTGAAAGTGAAGAAGGGAAAGCGCGTCTTTCAAAAATGATTGATGATTTCTTTGCTTCTCGTGGAACGCTACTTAACTTAGTTGGGATGTTTTTAGGAAATGTAAGTGTTGTGGATCGTGTGCAGCCAGAAGTTATTAAGTTTTTAGGGCAAGATGCTACAAAGCAGCTTTTAACTGACGTACTACAAAAAGAGTGGGAAAAGTTAAAAGGAAGAGATGTAAAAGAATTAGAAGCATTTGTGGAGAAAGAAATGATTGTAAGCTCCGTGCTGTCAGCAGTTAAAGTAGAGGAAACAGTGAGTAAGTTTTTAAATCAATCTGTTCAGCAAGTATGTGAACCAGTTCGAGAAACAATTATTGAAAAAGTGGTTCCAAGTGCAGTAGCGAAAGGCTTAAAGTGGGGAACAGAAAATGTAGAGAGTATACTAAATAATCTACACCTTGCGGAAATTGTCCAGCAAGAAGTGTCTACATTCTCAACAGAAAGATTAGAAGACTTAGTTCTGTCTATTACGAAAAACGAATTGAAAATGATTACGTATTTAGGAGCGTTATTAGGCGGAATGATCGGGCTCGTACAAGGATTGTTACTATTGTTTCTTAGATAATAAGGTGAGTACATAGAAATAAAAGTGAAATTTCTTCACATCTCTTGCATAGTTTGATATGGTAAGAAGAGGTGCGTATGTAAATGCACGTAAAAGGCAGTGCGAGTGAAAAGCGCTAGCCTTCTAAAGGAGGAAAAATAAAATGACAAAGAACATTCATGATGTTGCATATGAATTACAAAAAGCAATCGCTGAAAACGAAGACTTCAAAACTTTAAAAGAGAGCTACGCAGCAGTTCAAGCTGACACAGCTTCAAAGAACTTATTCGATGAGTTCCGTACAATGCAACTTAGCCTACAACAGAAAATGATGCAAGGCCAAGAAATCACTGAAGAAGACAACCAACAAGCACAAGAAGTTGTAGCTCGTATTCAACAAGATGCTAAAATTACAAAATTAATGGAAACTGAGCAACGCCTAAACGTTGTAATCGGTGACGTTAACAAAATTATCATGAAGCCACTTGAAGAATTATATAGCGCGCAACAACAAGCGTAATAGTGGAAGACGCTCCTAGTTTAGGAGTGTCTTTTTTGTTTAGGGAATTTAATAGTTATACCACAAAAACTCCCTTTCAAAATAGCCATTTCTTATTGGTTATTTTGAAAGGGATATGTAACACATCTGTTAATTTTTTTTATTGCTGTTAATTGAAGTTTTAATATTTTTTTCGTTCAAAAACGTTTCAATCTCTTTTTGTTTCCTCCCATTTATTTTCTCAAGGCGTTTTGTAAAAGAAAAATTGGCTTTGAATAAGTTACCATCTTGGGTGAGTTTGTCTAATTCTTGATCTAGCTCTACGAAAATATCCGTAGATGATGACATAAATGCATAGATTTCTTTTGAAGGTTTTTTATAATCAGTAGGTAAATTATTATTACTAATAAACTCATGGAAATTCATATCGTTTTGTTTCGCTAAATCAATTAGTTTTTGTAATTTTTCTCGGTCAGATTCCGTGAAATTCTTATCAGAATTTGTTGAAGCGAGAGGGATAATATTTTCAGATAACTCCCAACTATAATCTATATAATTTTTTATATTTTGTTTCATTTCGTCTTCACTAATAGTTTCGTTTTTCTTTGAGGAACTAAATATATTTTCTGGAACTTTAATAGCAACATCTTTAATAGATTGTACATCGTTTTCTTCCCTAGGTTGTACACTGTTTGAACAAGCTGATAGAAATAAAAGAGTAAGTAGCATGAGTGAATATAAAGTATATTTCTTCATTTTAATCTCCTTTTACATTCATTAGTGTCTTTGTAAAATAGCAATATTCCATTTCAAATACTTTACTAAAAGTGCATATAGATGTTTTACCATTTGATAAGATATGACGGATATGAGTAAAACGACGCAAAAAGCGATGAACACATTATAAACATCGGAATAACTAATTTGATGAAACCCTTTAAAGAATCCTAATCCTATTAATAAAATAGGCGAAATAATTAATACTGGCGTGGCAATGATAAGTGCTAGAAGAATCGGTAATAAAAAGAGTAGTACGAAAAAGGCGATAAAGATAAAGGCAAAGTTTAAAACACTTAAGCTCATAACAGAAAACAGTGCTGCCATAATATTTTTTAGGCTGCGTCTATTGTCAGCGTTACTTATTACATATGAAACAGTAAGTTCTTTAGCGATAGTTTTAGGGTTTCCTAGCTTTTTAGAAATTTCCTCTTCAGATATTCCATCTTGTTTACCACTAATAAAATGAGTTTCGTACTCCGAGATAATATCCTCCTTTTCTGAATTAGGCATATTCCGTAGGGAAGAACTAAGTTGTTCTAAAAATTCACTTTTGTTCATAACGATCACTTTCCTTTATAAAATGATGAATTATGGCTGAAAATCCTATCTTTTTTCTAAACAGCACACACAATCTATATCTACTTTTTAAAAGGAGATATACTAATCGTGAATAACATTCCAAATAATGGGTATTCCATTATTTACAAATATATCACTTACTATTATTCTTTGCAAGGTACTATAAATTTGTTAATAATGTGAATAGGTGGAAGTATTTTTGTGCATTTTTAGAAGAGATATAAAAATGTTATTTTAAGATAAACAAAAGATTGTAAGCGCATTCTTTAAATCTTGTCAAAATAATGTCGAATTCATATTGTTGGAAAAATAATGCATTTGTAATATAATGATAAATGATACTTCACCACATTAATTAACTAGGTGAAATTAAAAATCTTTATTACACAAATTATGAAACAAAGGGTAACTAACTGTTACGATTTATTTAACCAATTATAACGAAAGTTAATTAAATATATCAGTAAGCCCTGCTAGTCAAGTAATTGGCTAGTAGTGAGGGTTAACTGCGGGCAATCCCTAAAGCTGATTGAACTACAACGTGGCTAGAAATAGCGAGCGTGAATGTCGCGAAAGCAGAAAAAATCAATCAGATGATGCAAGGTTAAATCCTAAACATTAGAACAATGGGTCTTCCGCCTCGAATCATCTAAGTCAAAATGGATAGGATGAACGTTCAACGACTATCTCGTATAACTGACGAGAGTACATCACAAGCCTATGGTGGTGGAAAAATCCTCTATCTCTAAAGAGATAAACATATAGTCTGCGCTCATGTGAAAACATGAGAAGTTCATAAGAGAACTGGCTAAGGAATTGCGCCCTTAGTTGAACGAGATACATTTAATTAAATCTATCAAACCTCATTGAATCCATCGAACGTATGTGCTATGGTAGATTCAATGAGGTAAGAATAATAATGAAATTTTTACGAGTTAGTCAAGTATCAGAATTAACAGGTTTGCATCCGAGTAGTCTTACGAGAATGCTGGTGGAACACGCTACTATTCAGAAGAACAAATCTTTCATTAAAGGAGTTACATTCTGATGATATTGGCGAAGAAAGTCAGACTAATTCCAACGCCTGAACAAGAAAAATTGCTTAGAAACCATGCTGGTGCTGCAAGATTCGCTTATAACTATTGTAAAAGAATGAGTGATAGATACTATAAGCTATTTGGAAAATCTGTTTCACAGTTAGCTTTACAGAAACGATTTACAAAGATTAAGAAGCGAAAGAGATATGAGTGGTTAAAAGACATTAATGCACAAGTTCCCAAACAGGCTTCAAAAGATTTTGATACGGCGAGAAAAAATTCGTTCAAAAAGTACAAAAATGGTTCTCACACTTCTTATAAATCCAAAAAAGATTTAATTCAAGGATTTTATGCCAATTATGAAAGACTGGTTATAGGAAAGAAAGTCGTTCATATTCAGTCTATTGGAGAAGTGAAAACAAGCCAACAACTACCAAGAAATAAAAAACCATCCAACCCAAGAGTTACCTTTGACGGTCGTCACTGGTGGATTAGTGTAGGGTTCCAAGAAGACTTTGAATCACAAGAACTAACCGATGAGTCGATTGGTGTGGATGTTGGTTTAAAAGAGCTGTTTGTAGCTTCTAATGGTATGAAAGAACGAAATATAAACAAAGATGCCAAGGTTAAAAAACTTTTGAAAAGGAAAAAGTCAGCACAAAGAGATATGTCTAGGAGATTTAAAAAAGGTGTAAAAATTCAATCTACCGGATATGAAAAAGCGAAAGCTGAGCACCTGCGGTTATCTAGGAAAATTACGAATATCCGAAATAACCATATCCATCAAGCAACAGCTAAATTGGTGAAAACCAAACCAATGAGGATTGTTGTGGAAGACTTACCTATCTCAAACCTGTTAAAAAACAAAAAACTATCGAAAGCATTTTCATTTCAAAAATTAAACTTCTTCTTTCAATGTTTATCATACAAGTGTGAGAAGTACGGCATTGAGTATGTAAAAGCTGATAAATGGTTCGCTTCAAGCAAGATTTGTTCATGTTGCGGCGTTAAATACGACCATTCAGTTCAACCAGAAGGACAGTGGAGTTTAAAGATTCGTGAGTGGCGTTGTGCTTCATGCAATAGCTATCACGATAGGGATGTAAATGCGTCGATAAATTTATCAAGATGGGTAAAATAAATGCTTGATAATAGGAGGTAACGATACTGCCTCGTGTGGAGTGTTATACCCCTCGTCCCTTTGGGGTTGCGAGAACACGATGAAGCACTAACTCGTGTAAATTTGATTGAATTGTATAGATTTAGTTAAGTTTATCGTATCGGATGATTAGTTTGAGTACAGGTGTAAAAGTAAACGACGTGAAGACAAAAACAAAAGGAGCAGATCTTGTTGTTGATTGTTTAATTAAACAAGGTGTTACACATGTTTTCGGTATTCCAGGAGCAAAGATTGACTCTGTATTTGATGTATTGCAAGAAAGAGGACCAGAGTTAATCGTTTGTCGTCATGAACAAAATGCAGCATTTATGGCAGCTGCTATTGGTAGATTAACAGGAAAACCGGGCGTATGTCTTGTAACTTCAGGACCAGGGACATCAAATTTAGCGACAGGTCTTGTTACTGCGAATGCGGAGAGTGATCCCGTTGTTGCTTTAGCTGGTGCAGTTCCGCGTACGGATCGATTAAAACGTACACATCAATCTATGGATAATGCTGCACTATTCGAACCAATCACAAAATATAGCGTAGAAGTAGAGCATCCTGATAATGTGCCAGAAGCATTATCAAATGCATTCCGAAGTGCGACTTCCACAAATCCGGGAGCTACTTTAGTAAGTCTTCCGCAAGACGTTATGACTGCGGAAACAACTGTAGAGTCTATCGGTGCGCTTTCTAAGCCACAGCTTGGAATCGCTCCCACAAATGATATTACATATGTAGTAGAAAAAATAAAATCAGCGAAATTACCAGTTATTTTACTCGGTATGAGAGCGAGCACAAATGAAGTGACGAAAGCTGTTCGTAAATTAATTGCGGATACAGAACTTCCTGTCGTTGAAACATATCAAGCAGCTGGTGCGATTTCACGTGAGTTAGAAGATCATTTCTTCGGCCGCGTTGGATTATTCCGTAACCAACCAGGTGATATTTTACTAGAAGAAGCAGACCTTGTGATTTCTATCGGTTATGATCCAATCGAGTATGATCCAAAGTTCTGGAATAAACTTGGTGACAGAACGATTATTCATCTTGACGACCATCAAGCAGATATCGACCATGATTACCAGCCAGAGCGTGAATTAATTGGTGATATTGCCTTAACGGTAAATAGCATCGCGGAGAAATTACCGAAACTTGTATTAAGTACGAAATCAGAAGCGGTATTAGAACGATTACGCGCAAAATTATCAGAACAAGCAGAAGTTCCAAATCGTCCTTCAGAAGGTGTTACGCATCCACTTCAAGTGATTCGTACACTTCGTTCTTTAATTAGTGACGATACAACTGTTACATGTGACATCGGTTCCCATTCTATTTGGATGGCGAGATGTTTCCGTTCTTATGAACCACGTAGATTATTATTTAGTAACGGCATGCAAACGTTAGGTGTTGCACTTCCTTGGGCAATCGCAGCTACTTTAGTAGAACCAGGTAAAAAAGTAGTTTCCGTATCAGGTGACGGTGGTTTCTTATTCTCTGCGATGGAGTTAGAAACGGCGGTACGTTTAAATTCTCCAATCGTCCATCTTGTTTGGAGAGACGGCACATATGATATGGTTGCATTCCAACAAATGATGAAATACGGCAGAACATCAGCTACAGAGTTTGGCGATGTTGATCTTGTGAAATATGCGGAAAGTTTCGGGGCGTTAGGTCTTCGTGTTAACACGCCTGATGAATTAGAAGGTGTGTTAAAATCCGCGCTAGCAGCAGATGGTCCTGTCATTATTGATATTCCAATTGACTATCGTGACAACATTAAATTAAGCGAAAAATTATTACCAAACCAATTAAACTAATGGAGGCAGATTTGAGATGACTGTTGCGCAATTAATTGATATTGATGCGAAAAAAACGAAAACGAGTAATGAAGTATATCAAACATCTACAATGCTTGCGCTATTAGATGGTATATATGATGGTGTAATTAGCTTTGAAGATTTGAAAAAACATGGTGATTTCGGCATCGGCACATTTGATCAATTAGATGGTGAAATGATTGCATTTGATAATGAATTTTATCATTTACGTTCAGACGGTTCAGCAGAAAAAGTAGAGCCAGAAGAAACAACGCCATTTGCGACTGTAACGTTTTTTGAAAAAGAAATGAGTTATACGGTAGAGCGTCCGATGAATCGTGAAGAAGTTGAAGCGTTATTACATGAATTAATGCCAAGTAAAAACTTGTTTTACGGTATTCGAATGGACGGTACGTTCCGTGAAGTAAGGACGAGAACTGTTCCAAGACAAGAAAAACCGTATACACCGCTCGTTGAAGTGACGAAATCACAACCAATCTTTTCATTTGAAAATACAGAAGGTACGCTTGCTGGATTTTGGACACCAGATTACGCACAAGGTATTGGGGTAGCTGGATTCCACTTACATTACATTGATGATGAAAGAAGCGGGGGCGGACATGTTTTCGACTATGTTATAGAAAACTGTACGATCCAAATTTGTCAAAAAGCTCATATGCATTTAGCACTTCCAGAAACAGCTGATTTTATGGCGGCTGAATTATCAAGAGAAAATTTAGAGGATAATATTGCAACTGCGGAAGGTGCAGAGTAAGAGGGAAAGACTGTTCCATTTTGGAACAGTCTTCTTTTATTCGTAATGTTATTATTTGTCGATAAATCGATATTTCTTGTCGAACCGTTGATATATTGTAAGTTACGATAGATATATTCGAAAAATCGTTGATATATTGTAAGTTACGATAGATATATTCGAAAAATCGTTGATATATTGTAAGTTACGATAGATATATTCGAAAAATCGTTGATATATTGTAAGTTACGATAGATATATTTGAAAAATCGTTGATATCGCTTATTTCTTTGAAACAAACGGATGCCCCTCATAATAAAAACGCCACGGATAATGTACAGCTTCTTCTGCATAGTCGATATTAATACGAGGTCCTGCTGTTATTTTATATTGTGATGATATGTGTTCTTCTTTTGGAACTAATTCAATATGTAACGTATCACTTTGTAACGATACGCCGCGTTCTTTTAAAGTAATTCCGAGTGCACGGCATAGTTTGCCAGGACCGTTTGTTAAGTTTTTATATTGCGCTTTTGTAATTTCGGTCTTATTGTAGCGCGCTAGTTTTATTTTTTCTATTCCATCTACTGGCTCAAGAGCTCGAATGAGAACACCTTGTGGGGTGCCCACTGGCGCTGTAATAACGTTAAAGCAATGATACATACCGTAAATTAAATATACGTAAGCATGCCCTGGTGCACCAAACATAACTTCTGTGCGATCTGTCCGTCTGCCTCCGTAACTATGTGCGGCCTTATCATCTGGGCCTTTATATGCTTCTACTTCTACAATGATTCCGCTTCGCTTTATTCCGTCTACAATATGAACAAGTTTTTGCCCAAGTAATTTTTTTGCGACTTCTAACGTATCGCCTTCATAAAAAGAAGGAGGTGCCTGCATTGTACTATCTCCTTTGCTAAGTGTATATGTATATAGTAAACCAAATTTTCAGTAGTAATTCTAACTCGTTCTATTTGCTACATTTATTTCATAAATTATGGATAGAGTACAACAGCGAAGAGGGGGAGTGCGACATGATTTATCGCTTACTAGCTCTTAATATAGATGGGACACTACTATACAACAATGGAAAAATTGCAAAAGGATTAAGAGAAACAATTGAATTTGTGAAAAGAAAAGATGTATACGTTACGTTATTTACGAGTCGTAATTTTCAATCCGCTCATAAAGTAGCAAAGGCGTTAAAATTAGATTCTATATTAGTGACACATGGTGGTGCTTTCGTTTCAGCAACGTTAGATAAGCCGTACGTTCAAAGAAGATTGTCTGAAGAGAAGACTTTTAACATTGTGCAAGTGTTAGAGCACTTTGATTGTAACGTACGTATTTCTCATGAACGGTTTTCGATAGGAAATCGTGAGAGAAATACACCAAACTTAATTGCGCGCACTGTATTATCAAGCGCAGATCCGTTATTTTATCCAGTTCAATTTGTAGATTCGTTAGGTGACGCGCTTCGTGACCATCCGGTAGCGGCGCCAAAAATTGATGTTCTTTTCCAAACTAAAGGTGAAAAAGAACGCGGGCTAAATACATTAAAAAAAGCGTTCCAAGATGTAGAGTATGTTGAATGTGATTCAAAACGAATAGAAATTTTACCGCAAAATGTATCAAAGTTACGCGGGTTACAATTGCTTGGAGAGCATTTAAATATTTCGCTAAATGAAATGGTTGCGATTGGAGATAGTATGGAAGATTTAGAGGTTATTGAAAACGTGGGACTTGGGGTAGCGATGGGGAACGCGCCTGTAGAATTAAAGCAAGCAGCAGATTGGATTACACGTTCAAATAGCGAAAACGGTGTAGAGTATATGATTAAAGAGCATTTCCGTAAGCAATTCCCGCTTCCGTTTTTGAAGAATCATAAAAATACACCGAAACGATGAAAGAAAAACGTAGCTTTTTGGCTACGTTTTTTTGTTGAGCTTATTTTTTAAAAGTGAAAGCGTTTTAAGATGTGAATTGTGTATAAAATCCATACAATTCACTTGAATCCTTTAGAAAACTAATGTAAAGTGAATGATGTTGTCAAAATAGTTACACCACATGAAATATTCTTCAGATTAATTTTATTGGGCTCCCATACGTAAAAGTATTTCCCCATGACAGTTTAGTTCACGTATTATTTCAAAAATGAATTGTAGTAATTTTATTAAGTAGTTGTAGCGTTCCTTTGTTTTATTTAAATGGATTATTTTAAGTTAATGTGAGTAAGGTTTGGTACATATGATATGTACTTCTTTTTGTGATTTTAGGAAGTTTAAAAGGGGGAATGAATTTCTTGAGGAAATCATTTAATCAAAAAATTAAAAAGTTAAGTAGTAGTTTAATAGTTGTATTACTAATATGTATGAATTTTTTAATCCATTTACCATTTAAAGCAGAGGCAGCTACAACAGAATTAAAAGGTTTAGGTGATGTATCTTATTACAACGCCATCATTTTTGGAGATCATAGTGCAACGAGTGCGGATATTGAAGGTGCGATGGCTGTTCAGAAAAATATGAACGCATCAAGTTATACAGTCGTAGCGGCTGCAACTGGAGCAAATAACTTAGCTGGAGCAACTTGGGTAGATGAAGGATATCCATCATTATTACTAGGCGGTCAATTTACGAAAGCGGGAGCAGGACAAGTAATTATTCAAGATGGAATAGTGGCGATGACAAAAGACGGTGACCCAGATGGCGCAATGAAAACGTCATATGACCGTATCTCTTATAAAGAGCAAGCGGAGATTGATGCTAAGTTTAAAGAATTTAGAAAAGACGTTGATGGTGTAATTGGGGATGCAAGTAAACTACACACTGATAAGCCAAAACCTAATATGAGCTTTGGAATCGGTGAAGATGTAAACAACCCTAATATTTATGTCTCTTCAGGCCAGACGGGAAAGAAAGCATTTGATGTAAAAGACGTTTTTCTTCCGAATGTAGAGAATAAAGACTTTATTGTTATTTATTCAGATGCAGAAGAAGTGAGTTTTGGTGGCGGTGCAATTTTGTATGATACAAGAAATACTGGGATGGCGACGGATTTAATTAATACATCTCAAGCATATGACCCTAATTCATCTTTTACTGAGTTAGCTAGTAAGGTAATTTGGGTATTTCCTAATGCTACAAAGATAACAACTAAAGGTTACGGTGTAGTAGGTAGTGTGTTTGCACCTAATGCAGTTGTAGAAACAAAAGGTGGTTCTATTAATGGACAAGCCTATGTTGGAGGATTACACCAAAGAGATGGTTTTGAGGTTCATAACTTTAAATTTAACTGGCCAAAGTGGAATAAACCAGCAGCTGAAAAAGGACATTTACAAATTAAAAAAGTTGATGAAAACGATGAAAACATTGTTTTAAAAGACGCAAAATTTGATGTTATAGACAAAGATAATAACGTTGTGGCTACTGTTACAACAAACGAAAAGGGTATTGCGGAAGTTAAAGATTTACCACTTGGTGACTATTTTGTAAAAGAAATAAATGCACCAGAAGGATATATAAAAGTTGATACACCAGTCAAAGTAACAATTGATAATACAAACGTAATTGAACTTGTTATGAAGAATACGAAAAAAGTAGAGAATGGCCAATTTAAATTATTGAAAAAAGATAGTGAATCTGGTCAACTTCTGCCAGGTGCAAAATTTGATGTTATCGATAAAGATGGGAAAGTTGTGGAAACAATTGTTACAGATGATAAAGGTGAAGCCTTATCGAAACGACTTCCAGTTGGAAGCTATACATTAAAAGAAGTAGAAGCACCGAAAGGATATGAATTATCATCTAGTTCAGTTTCTGTTGATGTAGAGGCTAATAAAGTATTGACTGTAGATGTGGTGAATAAAAAGATCCCCGAAAAAGTAACAGGTCAATTTGAAATTGTGAAAGTAGATGCGGAAGATAAAACGAAGGTATTATCAGATGCAGAATTCGAAGTGTATAAAGAGGGTAAAAAAGTAGATACGTTACGAACAGATAAAACTGGTAAAGTAGTTTCTCAGAAATTAGAACCAGGAAAGTACACATTAAAAGAAACGAAAGCACCACAAGGATATAAATTGCTAAAAGAAGAAATTGAAGTCGTTGTGGAAGCAAACAAAGTAGTAGAAGTACAAGTAGAAAACGCAAAAGAACTAGGAAGCTTACAAGTAATCAAAAAGGATTCGGAGAGTGGAAAAGTTCTAGCAGGTGCAGAATTTAAACTGAAAAATGAAGCTGGTCAAGTAGTTGGAGAAGCGAAAACAACGAATAAAGACGGTGTTGTGAAATTCGAAAGCTTAGTGCCAGGAAAGTACACGTTAGAGGAAACGAAAGCGCCGGAAGGTTATAAGGCGCTAGAAGTGACAGTAGAAGTGAACGTTGTAGCGAACGAAGTAGTAAAACAAGAAGTCATGAATGAAAAAGTAATGGGTCAATTCGAAATCGTGAAAGTAGATGCGAATGATAAAACGAAATTGTTATCAGGTGCAGAATTCGAAGTGTATAAAGATGGTAAAAAGGTAGCGGAACTGAAAACAGATGAGAGTGGAAAAGTGATGTCACCGAAATTACCGCTAGGTGAATACACAGTGAAAGAAACGAAAGCACCAGCGGGCTACAAACTTTCAAATAAAGAATGGAAAGTAACAATTCAAAATGAGAAAGAAGTAGTAAAAGTAGAGGCAGAAAACGAAAAAATCTTAGGTTCTCTACAAATTATTAAAATGGATGATAAAGATCAAACGAAACGCTTAGCAGGCGCAGAATTTACATTGAAAGATGCGAAAGGAAATGTTGTAAAAGAAGGAATTACAACAGATAAGTCTGGAACGGTTAAAGTAGACGGACTTGTGCCAGGTGAATATACGTTAGAAGAAACAAAAGCACCAGAAGGTTATGAGGTAACAAAACAAATAATTCATGTAACAGTTGACGGTGAAAAAGTTATTGATGTAAAAGTAACGAACGGTAAGAGCCTTGGTCAATTCGAAATTGTAAAAGTAGATGCGGAAGATAAAACGAAAGTATTATCAGACGCAGAATTTGAAGTGTATAAAGATGGTAAGAAAGTAGATACATTACGAACAGATAAAACAGGTAAAGTAATTTCTCAGAAATTAGAACCAGGAACATACACATTAAAAGAAACGAAAGCACCACAAGGATATAAGTTGTTAAAAGAAGAAATTGAAGTCGTTGTGGAAGCGGACAAAGTAGTAGAAGTACAAGTAGAAAATGCAAAAGAACTAGGAAGCTTACAAGTAATCAAAAAGGATGCAGAAAGTGGAAAAGTTCTAGCAGGTGCAGAATTCAAACTGAAAAATGAAGCTGGTCAAGTAGTTGGAGAAGCGAAAACAACGAATAAAGACGGTGTTGTAAAATTCGAAAACTTAGTGCCAGGAAAGTATACGTTAGAAGAAACGAAAGCGCCGGAAGGTTATAAAGCGCTAGAAGTAACAGTAAACGTAAATGTTGTAGCAAATGAAGTAGTAAAACAAGAAGTTATGAATGAAAAAATGAAAGAAGAAATTACAGGTCAATTAGAAATTACAAAGGTAGATGCTAATAATACAAATACAACATTAGCAGGCGCAGTGTTTGAAATTTGGAAAGACGGAACAAAAGTGGAAACATTAATAACAAATAAGAGCGGTAAAGCAATTTCTAAGAAGTTAGAACCAGAAGATTATATTTTAAAAGAAATCCAAGCGCCAGAAGGATACACTTTATCCAATAAGGAAATCAAATTTACGATTTCTAATGAAAAAATTGAAGTTGTAAAGCTTCAAATTACAAATAAAAAAGATACAGATAAAGATCCGGAAAAACCAGGTGAAGAAACAGGGAAACCAGGTGAAGAAACAGGGAAACCAGGTGAAGAAACAGGGAAGCCAGGTGAAGGAACAGAGGTGAAGGAACAGAAAAGCCAGGTGAAGGAACAGAAAAGCCAGGTGAAGGAAGAAAGAACAGAAAAACCAAGTGAAGGAACAGAGAAGCCAGGTGAGGGAACAGAAAAACCAGGTGAAGGAACAGAGAAGCCAGGTGAAGGAACAGAAAAACCAGGTGAAGGAACAGAGGAGCCAGGTGAGGGAGTAGAAAAACCTAATTTACCAGAAAAAGGACAAGGTTCTTCTAATAATCAACAACTTCCAGCTACAGGACACAATACGAATTACGTTCCATTCATCGGTTTTATGCTTCTGTTACTAGGAATACGTTTAAGATTCATGGCTAAAAATAGTTAACGGATGTATAAAAGGCATCAGAGATATATAATCTCTGATGCCTTTTAAGTGAATACAGATAAAATGAAAATATCTATATGGAATGATAAATATGTTAAGCTTCAATTACGCTAAGCATTCTGTTTATAAATGCAGCTGCGTGAGCACGTTGTGATGGTCCTTTTGGTACGAATTGATTAAATTCATTACCTTTTACAATTCCATATCCATACACTCTTTGTACTTCTTCTTTAGCGTAAATTAAGTTTTGGTCTACGAATGGTAGTTCAACTTGTTTTGCAAAAATACCAGCGTGTTTTAGAGAACGATCGATCATAATAACAGCTTCTTCGCGTGTAATTGTAGTATTTGGATCAAATGTATTATCACCACGTCCGCGGATTATGCCTGCGCTTGCTGCACGATTAATACCGTCTCTTAAAGATGGGTGTACTTGTTCTAAGTCTGTGAAATTAGCATTTCCACTTGGTAATTGTAAAGCACGAGTAATTAATGTAGCAAATTCAGCACGCGTTACAAGACGTTCTGGGAAGTACTTGCCGTTCCCTTCTCCTTGCATAATGCCTCTAGCTGCTAATTGACGAATGTCTTGTTCATACCATCCACCTGTAATGTCATCAGTTACGGGATTTTTTTGGTTTTCCTTATAGTATGTTTCAGTTCCTTTTAAGAAAGCATCCCATTGTCCGCGTTGAATCATAAACGCAGGGCAGTTTTTTCCTGACCAAAATTGGTGTTTTTGGACCTTATCTAGAGAAATATTTAAGTCGTTCATTAAATAAGCTGCCAATTTACGCGCATTTTCTACCGCTTTTTCATAGTTTCCATCTTGATTAACGGCAATTTCAATTCCGATAGATTCATAGTTTCCAGTTTTATTTCCAGCATGCCATCCAACTTCATTTACTGGAAGATGTTGATAAATTTCTTTATCATCTACTGTGAAATGCCAAGATGCAGCGCGATCAGCTGTTCCGCGTGCTTGATTATCTAAGAATTTTGCATGATTCAGAGCATTAGCACCTTTCGCTGTATTAGCCGTTTCGTGAATCGTAATATATTTAGGCACCATCGGGTAGCCAGGGCGAATATCGTCATTTCCTTTTGGGACAATCATTTCTTTAAATGTAACGCCATAAATATTGTTTGTTTGTAGAGCTTCTGGCGATCTCAATAAACTATTTTTAGCAGTACGACTGTTTTTTAATAATGAAGCTTTTGTACCTTCAAATGTAGCAGAAGGTGCATAAATCCATTTTGCTGTTTCATTTATTTGGACTTTAAACCAATTTCCAGCTTGTTCAGTAGGAGTTATGACTTGTGGCTCTAGTTTTCCTTCTTCTTTAAACGATTGGAACGGAAGTGCATGTATGGAAGCTTCTTCTTTTACGATTAATTTTTGGTTAGATAGTTTATGAATCTCTTGAACTTCTAAGCTATTATCATTGTTATCTATCCATCCAGCGCCAGTTGACGTCGTTATGTAATAAGCATTTCCTTTTTTCTTTGTCGCCGTTACGACTTGTTCTGTAATCTCGATATTCGATTTGTTTTTTAAATCATTCGCGGTATATAATGAATGTTTTTTTGAAGTGTATAGTAGGAATTGGCCAGTAACCTCGATATCTTCTTCATGAGTACTATGCTCATTAACATGTTCTTTAATACTTTTAAAAACTTGATCCTCCGTATATACTTCGGCAGATTTTTCAGCACTCTCTGCAAATGAATAAGTAGGTGCAAGAACAGTTTGTAATGCAAGAGAGAGAGTTAAAACACTATAAAATTTCTTTTTCATATTTGTTTTTAACACATTAGATTGTGGAATCTAGTGTTAACAGTCCTCCTTTTTATATTGTATTTTCACTATGTATCGATTTTAACACTAATAAATTTTAACAAGAGAAAATCATGATGTCTATATACATGAGCAATATTCATAAAAAGAATTATTTGAAAAAATGTAAGAGAAACAGGTAAAACCTTCTGTATTGACCTGTAAACGCCCTTCAAGTAAACTAAAGAGAGTTTGCAAATGAAAAGGTGATAATGTTGTTAATTTCAATTAAAACGTTACAAGATGATCGTTTTTTACGTCCGCTACAAAATATTGGCGGCTTATTTTTTGAAGATAGTACGATTGGATTTGAACAAGAGGAAGCAAATCTGATCGTTGATATACACATTGAGGATAATGTGAAAGCATCTGCTCAATTGACGGATGTTAGCACAGGAAATGTGTATGAAGAAACATTCTCGAAAGATTTATCTGCTTTCACAGATGAAAAAGAGCGTATGAAGCAAGTGAAGCACGTTGTTTCTTATGTATATCTTTCTGTTCTTCAGCAGTTAACTGGTATTGAACAAAGCTGGGGTATTTTAACGGGAGTACGTCCGACGAAACTTCTTCACAAAATGCTTCAAAATGGTATGTCAAAAGAAGAAGCGCATCAAGAACTTCGTGAAAGTTATTTAATTCATGAAGAGAAAATTGAACTTCTTCAGCGCATTGTTGATTGCCAATTAGCAGTTGTTCCGGATTTATACCGTTTGAAAGAAGAAGTAAGTATTTATATCGGTATTCCGTTCTGCCCAACGAAATGTGCATACTGTACATTCCCGGCTTATGCAATTAATGGACGCCAAGGATCTGTTGATTCGTTCTTAGGTGGTTTACATTATGAAGTTCGTGAAATTGGTAAGTTTTTAAAAGAAAAAGGTGTAAAAGTTACGACGATTTATTACGGCGGCGGTACACCTACAAGTATTACAGCAGAAGAGATGGATATGCTGTATGAAGAAATGTATGAAGCGTTCCCAGATGTGAAAAATGTGCGTGAAGTAACAGTTGAGGCAGGTCGCCCAGATACAATTACGCCAGCAAAGCTAGAAGTGTTAAATAAATGGAACATTGACCGTATTAGTATTAATCCACAGTCATACCATCAAGAGACACTAAAAGCAATTGGACGTCATCATACTGTAGAAGAAACAATTGAGAAATACCATTTAGCTCGTGAAATGGGAATGAACAATATTAATATGGACTTAATTATTGGTCTTCCTGGTGAAGGGTTAGATATCTTCAAGCATACGTTAGATGAAACAGAAAAGTTAATGCCAGAATCATTAACAGTTCATACGTTATCATTTAAACGTGCTTCTGAAATGACGCAAAACAAACGTAAATATAAAGTAGCAGGTCGCGAAGAAATTACAGCGATGATGCACGAAGCAGAAGAGTGGACGCAAAAGCATAATTACGTACCATATTACCTATATCGTCAAAAGAATATTTTAGGTAACTTAGAGAATGTTGGTTATGCAATGCCGACGCAAGAAAGTATTTACAACATTGTAATTATGGAAGAAGTACAATCAATTATCGGACTTGGTTGTGGTGCATCAAGTAAATTTGTTCATCCGAAGACGGGAGCAATTACGCACTTTGCGAATCCGAAAGATCCAAAATCATATAATGATGGCTTTGTGAAATATACAGAAGATAAACTGAAAATTTTAGAAGAGCTATTTGCATAAGAAGAAAGAGGTTGTTCCGACTCGGAACAACCTCTTTTTTATCCTGCAGTAACGGGCGGTCCGATTATATCTTGTCAGTTTTTGTCGGTAAGTCGATATATTCGAAAAATCGCTGATATAAATTGAGTTGTGGTTGATATATTTTGAAAATCGCCGATATAATTTCATTTACCGTCTAACGGTACCGTATGTAAAACTATGTCGATAATAATCAGAAAAATTAGTCAAATCATTAGAGGACAATGTCTACTTATGGACGAAATGATAGATTTATGAAAGAGAAAAGGGGGAAATTGTTGGCATGTATATGACGATAGGGAGAATTTTTGATTTATCAGTTGGTAAGTATCCAAATAAAGAGGCGTTAGTGGAACCTGAAAAAAATATTCGCTGGACGTATAAACAGTGGGATGAACAAATAAATAAAACAGCGCACGCTCTATTAGAAGAAGGGGTAAGAAAGGGAGATACGGTATCTGTTTACTTATATAATTGCCATGAATTTGTAAACGTTTACTTAGCCTGTGCGAAAATTGGAGCGATCTTTAACCCGATTAATTTCCGCTTAAAAGCGAAAGAAGTATCTTATATTCTTCAGGACGCATCCTCGAAAGTCGTTGTCTTTGAAAAAGCAGTTGAGTCAACTGTTGCTATAATTGAAAGAGATTTTCCAAATACATCTTTTTGGTCTATAGAAAACGATAAACCTTCCTATGCAAGTTCCTACCATGAAAAAGTGAATGAAGCATCTTCTGAGAAAGTAAATATCGAAATTGATGAAATGGATTATTGTTCAATGCTTTATACGAGCGGTACGACTGGGCATCCGAAAGGCGTATTACATCGTCATCGCGAAATGACTGAGCATAGTATGATTTGTACGTATTTCCTTAAATATAATAGAGATAGTGTTGGGCTTGTTGTTGCGCCTTTATATCACTGTGGTGAATTAAATGCCGGAATCATACCACGCATTCAAGTTGGCGGAAAGAATGTTATTTTGCATCATTTTGATACAGAAACAGTATTACATACGATTCAAGAAGAAAAGATTACGACGTTCTTTGCAGCGCCGACGATGTGGAATATGTTGTTGCAAAAAGATTTAGCTCAGTATGATTTAACGTCAATGAAAATCGGTATATATGGCGGAGCAGCAATGGCACCGGCGTTAGTGAAGGAATGTAAAGAACGTCTTTATATTGATCTTGTTCAAATATACGGAATGACAGAAATGGGGCCAGTTGTTGCGTTTCTCGTAGAGGAGGATCAAATTACGAAAGCTGGTTCAGCAGGCACGCCATGTTTTAGCCATGAAGTTCGTATTGTGAAACCGAACGAGGATGCACCGGCAGAACCAGATGATGTATTACCTCCTTATGAAGTGGGAGAAATTATTTTACGCGGCCCAACTATAATGGCTGGCTATCATAATCGTGAAGAAGCGAATAAAAAATCGATGTATAAAGGATGGTATCATTCTGGTGATCTAGGCTATTTTGATAAAGACGGTTATTTATTCGTTGCTGATCGCGTTGATGATATGGTAATTAGCGGTGGCGTAAACATTTATCCTCGTGAAATTGAAGATTTCCTTCATAGTCATCCAGGTATATTAGATGTGGCGGTACTTGGTGAGCCAGATGAATTATGGGGAGAGCGTGTTGTGGCAGTTATTGTGAAGAAAGATGAAACAATAACAGAAGCTGATTTAGAAACGTATTGCAAAGAAAGTGATGAACTAGCAGATTATAAACGTCCGCGTCATTATTTATTTGTAGATGAACTCCCTCGTAATGCGAGCGGGAAGTTGCAGAAGTTTGTACTGAGGGAGTCGTTGAAAGGTGCGAAAAAATAGAAAATGCAGGATGCCCCATATCTATGGGGTATCCTGCATTTTTCTGTATTAAACAGAAGAAACAATATCTTTGTTAATTCTCATTTCTTCTTGGTGAAGGTTAATTAGCGCATTTGAAATAAGGTGGAAAAACAAAAGGGATGTAATGCACAAAAAGAAAAGACACCCTAAGGTGCCTCTCTCCGACTTGAACCATTTCATTTCATACGAATCGGAATCTATCCGTATTACCATTACCCCTTTGTTATGAGTGTAAACACACACTATAAAGCAGAATCGTCTATATACACTAGATTGTTAGTTCACAAAAGACAAGAGATTTGAGATCAATATCGAAGTGACGCCACATCCCCTATAATAATTGATATGTTA
The DNA here is from genome assembly GCF_008368855.1 of Bacillus sp. TE8-1. Taxonomy (NCBI): domain Bacteria; kingdom Bacillati; phylum Bacillota; class Bacilli; order Caryophanales; family Bacillaceae; genus Bacillus; species Bacillus sp. TE8-1. Next base: position 146,425 of record NZ_QPET01000028.1, read on the forward strand.
CGCCTTTTAAAAGAATCTGCTTTATAGAACGTGCCCACAAGTTATATTTTACTACATGTAATATTCATTTAGTGTATTTTTTGATGAATATGTATAATTACATAAACTGTATGAAAAAAAAGAGAGTATACTCTAATATTGTGTAATAAAGATGAAGCCCGCCTACGAATAGGGGGCTTTTCTTACTTTTTATAAATATTTATTCCAATTATATTATCAGATGAGTCTAAACGAATATAAACGTCAGCTGATAAAAGGTGTGCATTATATATTCGTTGTTTATATGTTGATATCTCGAAGCGTTTTCCATTTAATTCACATTCTAGAATAATCATATCGCCATGTTCTTTCCAAGTTATTAATTTAGCAGTTGTATTCATATAAACCTCCTCTGAATCATTTTATGAAAATTAATAGAGATAGTGTGAGAAAGGAGTTTATATAACAAAAAAAGACACCTTAAGTGTCTTCTTTGATTACTATAAAAGTCGTTGAATAAAATAGGTTTCTATTTTTATTTGCGTGAAAAGCCTTCTTCATCAAGGTATTCCGCAGCTTCTGGATAAGAGTTGAATGTACCGTCTAAGTTTACACCAGCGTACACGTTCCACATGTCATCCTCTGAAATAAGAGTAAGAATATGACCATCTTCGTTCTGCCATTCTTCTTCTTTCGCAGGTTCTACAGGTGCTACTACTTCTTCTTGTGATAGAAGGTCAATTGATTTCTCAATTACTGAACGTAACTCCTCTGCTGAAAACTCACGGATGTTAACCATGCCTTTATCATCTGTTTTATAACCTTTAATACCGCTTGCATATACAAATCCATTTCCATTTGGGTGTAAATGAAATACAACGTTCTTTTTATCTAAACGACTTTCTTCAAAGTGGAAGTTTACACGTTTTAATGATACGTTCTTTCTTTCTAGTTCTGGGAAAGATTCAATAATCGATAATTTTTCTTCAAAAGTTAGCATAGTGCCTCCAAGTATATAGTAAAAGATTTAATTTGTTCATTATAGCATAGTTGCAATTGTTTCCAAAGATAAGGGGAAAACTTTTCGTTGAATACGTTTACGTCACGAGAATGTAAAAAGTGAGCTAACGAATGTATCTTTTTAGGTGTACAATGGAACATGGACTTTATACAAAGGTGGTTTTTTTATGTTTCAAAAAATAGCAAAGGAATGTTTAGCAGGATTTACTGTTGCGATTGTTGCGTTACCACTTGCGATTGCATTTGGTATTGCCGCGACAGGAACGTCTGAGGGAGCGCTTGTTGGATTGTATGGTGCGATTTTTGCAGGTTTATTCGCAGCGTTATTTGGCGGGACACCTGGGCAAGTAACAGGGCCAACTGGACCAATTACCGTTATTGCAACAGGAGTTATTGCGACGCACGGGTTAGAGGCAAGTTTTATTGCCTTTATGATGGCAGGGTTATTTCAAATTTTATTCGGTGTATGTAAGCTCGGTTCTTACGTTCGATATATTCCGTATCCTGTCGTTTCGGGGTTTATGAATGGTATTGCATTAATCATTATTTTAGGCGAAATAAAGCACGTACAAAATAGTTTTTTACTTGTTGTGTTAACGATTATTGTAATGATTGTTTCTGGTAAATGGATTAAGGCGATTCCGTCTAGTTTAGTAGCACTAGTCGGTGTGACAGCTTTGCTTCCTTTATTTTCTTCCTTACTCGAAGGACTTACAGTAAAGTTACCGATTATCGGAAATCTTTCACTAAATAAAGTAATTGAAAAGATTGGAACCATTCCAGAAGCGATGCCTACGCTTCATATTCCATCTTTAAGTGGAACAGGAATAGCAGCACTTATTTTGCCAGCGCTTAGTATTGCTTTATTAGGATCGATTGACTCGTTGTTAACATCGGTCGTAATGGATAATGTGACAGGTACACGTCATAAAAGTAATAAAGAACTGGTCGGACAAGGTATCGGTAATATGATGAGCGGATTGTTTGGCGGATTAGCAGGTGCAGGTGCGACTGTAAGGTCTATCGTGAATATAAGAAGTGGCGGTAAAACGGCACTTTCGGCATGTATGCATAGTGTTATCTTATTTATTTTTATTATGGGTCTTGGTTCGGTCGTACAATATATTCCACTTGCTGTATTATCAGGTATTTTAATTTTAACTGGTATTGGAATGTTCGATTGGGGAAGCATGAAAAAGATGCATGTCGCTCCTAAAGGTGATGTCGTTGTTATGCTCGTAACGATGATTGTAACGGTGAAGTTCGATTTAATGATTGCTGTTGCATTCGGTATTATTCTTTCGTTCATCATATATATGGTGAAATGTAAAGAACGCAAAACTTCTATCGTAAAAGAAAAAGAAGAAACGTACACAATTCAAGGACCGCTCTCTTTCCTATCAGTAGATCGTATTTTCTCTACTTTACAAGATGTGAAGTCACCGGTTGTTTTACGTATGAAAGATGTGCGTTATATGGATGTATCAGGAGCTATGGCATTATTAAATTTTGTTGAGCAATCAAATAAAGTAGGAGCAAGTGTAAAGCTTGAGCAAGTACATCCGAGTATTGAAAAAACAATCGCAGTAATGGCAAGCGATGAACAGAAAGAGCAATTGAAAATTTTAAGTGTTTAGATAGTAATTAGAATATCTCACAATCTTACATAAATTATAATGTAGAGTTGTGGGATATTTTTATAATGTTTTTAGTAATATGTATCGCAGTGATAGAGAGGAAGGGCTCTTTTTGCGTAACAGAAACGGTTATAGTGTGTACATATATAATGGAAGGAATTAGAAAAAATATTGTGAAGAGACAGGCTTAAATGGGTTCTCTTTTCTATTTTGAAAAAAAAACCAAGTATTCAACCTATAATAAATTTGTTATGATAACCAATGGGATAAAGTGAATTCCTATCGTTTAAAACAATATGTTTGAGAGTATATGTATAAAAGAAAAGAGAAAAAATATGAATAAAACATTTGTAAAAGGAGCAGCAATTTTAACCATTACAACTTTTTTGTCGAAATTGCTGGGTAGTTTTTTTCAAATTCCATTACAAAATATTGCAGGAGATGAAGTGCTCGGTATTTTCCGCCTTGTTTTTCCTGTATATATGATTGCTCTTACATTATCGGTAGCCGGAGTTCCACTTGCAATTTCGAAACTAATTGCAGAGTTGAACGAAAAAAATAAGCAAAAGGAAATTGCGAAATTATTTAAATCAGCTTCAATTATTGGGATAGCATTTGGCGTTTTCGGCTGTTTAGTCATTGTATTATTTTCTATTGAAATTGCAAATATGCTTGGTGGACAAGAAACTAGAATGCCGTTGCTTATTACTTCATTAGCGTTACTCATTGCGCCATACATGGCGGTGTATAGAGGGTATTTTCAAGGTTTCGGTGATATGAAACCAACAGGGGTATCACAGGTCATTGAGCAATTTGTACGTGTGTTTTTTATGTTAATAATTGCTTACATACTAGTATCATGGGATAAGAGTAATACTGTTATTACTAGTGGTGCGATGGTTGGCTCTTTTCTTGGAGTCATTAGTTCGCTTATATATTTGCGTATAAAATATAATAGAAGTCCATACTACAATAAAAGCAATTCCTATTCGCTCCGAGATTTAAGAGAAAACGGCAAAAAGATATTGCGGGTATCGATCCCAATCGCTATTGGAGCTTTATCAATGCCACTTTTAAATTTAGTAGACTCGCTTACAATACCGCATGTATTACAAGGATCATCAACAGAAATTCAAGAACAATTTGGAATATACAGTCGCGGTTTTGCATTCACGCAAATAATTGTTATTTTTGCAAGCGCAATTGTATTTCCGTTAATACCACTCTTAACTTCCGCATTGGCCAAAAGAGATATAAATTTGGCGAAAATAACAATTCAAAATACAAATCGACTAGCGCATGTTTTGACAGCACCGTTAACAATATGGTTGATGGCATTAACAGTACCGTTAAATGTCGGATTGTTCACAGATGTAAAAGGCAGTAGTATGTTAACAGTTATGATTGGCAGTTCGTATTTTACTGCGGTTATGGTATTATCAATAGGTGTTTTACAGGGCATTAACCGTTCTGCACAAGCTGCATGGATTGTTATTGGTGCGAGTTGTGTGAAAGTCGTGTTAAACATAATGTTCGTGCAGAAGTTTGGCATAGATGGAGCGGCGTATAGTACATTAATTACTTACGTATTGATTTGTATTGTAAATCATTTGTATATTCGAAGCTATATTGCCTATTCTATTCATTTAAAAAGCTTTTTTGGTGTGCTAGCAATAGCATGTATTTTGGGACTAGGATTGTATGAATTATGTAATGTGATAAATATTACATCTTCAAGAATTATGACGTTATTATTCAGTGGTATAGCATTAAGTATTACAACCATTTTGTATGGTGTATGTGCTTTGAAATTAAAATGGATATCAATAAACAAAATACCATTTTTAAAAAGATAAATATAGAAATTTAATTTTTTATTATAATTCATATGAACTGATAAAGAGGAAACTATGTAGGGTATCAAGTGTTTAGGTAAGGAATGGGTACTAGTTTATGTTAGATGAAATAAATGGTTACCTAGTTTTGGAGGAGATTTAGGGTGCGTTTAGTCTTATCAGGATATTATGGTTTTTATAATGTTGGAGACGAGGCGATTCTACAATCAATTATTGAATCGTTAAGTAAAGAGAACCCGGATATAGAACTAGTAGTACTATCAAATGATTCTAAATATACAAAGGAAATGTATGGTGTAGAATCGGTAGATCGCTGGGATATAAAAGCTGTTTATCATGCGATAAAAAACAGTGATGGAGTTATTAGCGGTGGCGGGAGCCTTCTTCAAGATCAGACAAGTACGAAGAGTATTCTATATTATACGGGTATTATGGGACTCGCTCGATTATTAAAAAAGCCGTATTATATTTATTCACAAGGAATAGGTCCAATTACAAAAGGATATAATCGTCTATTAGTAAAATGGAACTTGTCAAAAGCTTCCTATGTATCAGTTCGAGATGAGGATTCGTTTTTATATTTAAAAGAACTTGGCATAAAAAACGATATTGAAATTGTTCCAGACCCTGTTTTAACATGGAAACGGACAAAACAATCGGATTGGTTGCAAAAGCATTCGATACATGGAAAAGTAATTGCGGTTAGTGTGCGTTATTGGAATGCAAAAGAAGATTATATAAAAAAATTAGCTGCGGCATTAAAAAAATTAAAGCAAGAAGGATACCAAATTCTATTTGTTCCAATGCATGAGCCATTTGATCAAAAAGCTTCGCGTGAAGTAGTAGACTTAATGGGAGAAGAGACGTATATGCTTCCATATAAAATGGATATCGACGAGAAAATATTCATTTTATCACAATGTTCATTACTAATTGGTATGCGTCTTCATGCACTAGTTTTTTCTGCTGTAGCCAAAACTCCAATGGTCGGGATTTCATACGATCCAAAAATTGATTCGTTTTTAAGTCAAGTGAATCAGCCAGTTATAGGAAGTGTGGATGGCGAATGGAGTGCTGAATATTTATATGAAATTGCGAAAAAGCAATTAATGCAACAAGGAACTGTGCAGCAAGAGTTACAATTGACAATAGATGAGCTTCGGTTGCAAGGCAAACAGGCAACAAAGAAACTCATTGATCATATGGAAAAAGGCACTTTATTAAAAAAGTAAAGTGTCTTTTATTTTGTTTTGAATGTAATGAAAATTCAAATTAAAAAACGTTTTATTTTAATTCCTATTTATTATGCTAAAATGATTGTGATTATTATATAATCAAATTTGTGATAATAAATTCGTAGATTACGAGGAGGATAACCTTGAAGACTTTTTCAAAAGGTATAACAGCAGTGGCATTAACGGGATCATTACTTTTAACTCCTATTTCAAGTTATGCGGCAAATGATGATATTACAGGACATATGTTTGAGACGAATATGCGCTCACTTATTACTAAAGGAGTTTTAATGGGGTATGGAGACAATGTATATGCGCCTGATAAATTAGTAACAAGAGCAGAGTTTGCTACATTCATAGCGAGGGCTTTAAATTTACCGAAAGCTGATTCGAATTTCGAGGATGTGCCGAAGACTTACGGTTTATATGATGGTGTAAGTAGAGCATATGGAGCGAAAATTATTAATGGTCGTACGAACGAGACGTTCTCACCAAATGATGTGATTACACGTGAAGAAATGTCGATAATGGTAAAGCGAGCGTTAGACTATAAAAATATTAAAGTAGCTGTAAGTCCGCTTACCTTTACTGATAAAGATAGTATTAACTATAAAGAGCATGTGCAAGTTATGGTGGCTACTCAAATTATTAAAGGGTATCCAGAAGATAATACATTTAGACCACATTTATCAGCTACAAGAGGGATGGCTTCAGCTATGTTGGATCGCATGCTTCAGACGATTGAAAAAAACGGAAATAGCAATCCTGTAGAAACTAAGAAATATGTCGTGACAAATGTAAGAGAAAACGGAACAGAGCAAGAAGTAGAGCGCTATAATACGTATAAAGAAGCGGTTACCGCTGCTCAAAATAAAGGTATGAATGCGGTAAAATACGAGAACGAATTTTTATGGATTAAAGATGGTTTTGCAAGTGCGAAAAGAATAACTGGGCAAAACATCATTAATATTTATGATGAGAATTTATCAACAGTATATACGTATATTCAGTATGGAACAGAATTGAAAGTGTTAGAAGTTGGCGAAGATCGTGTGAAAGTTCAACTTTCTGGTTTGACAGGTTATGTGAAGAAGAATGAAATCACTTTAATTCCTACCAATGAAATGAAACAGTCGTCTTATTATGTGAAATCAGATGGATATTTATACCATAAATATTATACATATAATACAAGTTCACCTGGATATACAGAATTTAGATATGGTGTGGCACCTTCTTTCATGAAGCAAGGACAGCAAATGTATAGTGTAGATGGAAAGACATTTGGAGACGAAACTTTCTATCAATATTTCAATTATTTATCATTACGTTCGAAAACAGATTATACAGCTGAACAACTAGATAGTTATGTGAAATCGATTAAGCCAGACTCTCCATTAATTGGTTTAGGAAAGAAATTTAAAGAAGTAGAAAGCAAGTATAATGTAAATGCATTATTCTTATATTCATTAGCAATTCATGAAAGTTATTATGGAACAAGCGCTCTTGCAAAAGACAAAAATAATTTATTTGGTTTAAAAGCAACAGACGATAGTCCATATGGTAACGGAGAAGCATTCAATTCAAAAGAAGATTGTATTGAACATGCAGCAAAATTATACATGAATGAAGGATATTTAAATCCAGGACATTGGCGTTATACAGCAACATATACAGGTGATAAAGCTGCTGGTTTAAATGCGAAATATGCATCTGATGCGAACTGGGGTAAAAAAGTAGCGGGGCATATGAACCGTTTTGATTCTTATTTAGGTAAAAAAGAATACAACAAGTACAAACTTGCACGTGTGATGAATAACGTGGAAGTGAAAAAGAATCCTAGTATATCAAATGAGCGACTGTATCGTTTAAATACAAATGTAGTTGTCACAGTTACTGGTGAAGAAATAATAAATGGAAAAGCGTGGGTTAAAGTTATTTCAGATAATCCTACTGTAACAGAAGCGTATATTGCAAAAGAAAGCTTAGAGTACGTAAAACATTAATTAAATAAAAAAGAAGGTGCTACTAATATTTCGTAGCACCTTCTTTTTATCCCGCTATTTGCCGGGCAGTAATCCCCCACCTCAAAATTCAGTGGAAGCAAGGAAGTTAGGTGGGGAATGAACTGCCCGTAAAAGCCCGATTGGTTCAACTAATAATCAGTGGGGGATGAACAAAACCCCCACTGATTAAAGTTTCACTTTATTCAATTTCAAAATCAACAATGATATAGGCGAGTATAACAACGAAGAAAATGCTAACGGCTGGCGCTGTTAATACGTGGCCAGACATAAAGCCAATGCCAAGTGATAGAATGAGTGTGCTCGCTAATAGCATATACTTTACGCTCATGATTTTCTTAAAGTTTGTGATCATGCGGATGAATAATTTAATACCAAAGTATAGAAGTGGTATTAAGTAAATAAGGAAACCGACAATTCCAAATGCGAAAAATAGGTCATGGAAGTCCATTTCAATTAATTTAATTTTATCTGTGTAGTTACCAGCGTAACCCATTCCGAATAGTTTTTGTGAAAGCGGTGCGTCTTTATAGTACTGTTTGTATGTTTTTAAGAATTTGTCGCGATCGCTGTAAATTAAACTTTTTACTTCAGAATCTGTAAGTTCACCTTTTGCATGTTTTTTTGCATCTTCTGGATCTTCTTTAATTACTTTTCCTTCTTTTCGATCTTTCTCTTCTTGTACTGATTTTTTGTATTCGTATATTTGCATGTGAATGCCCATATTTTTTGCGATAGGAGTATGTGGTGTAAGAGCAATTAAACCTCCTAGTATAACAGCGGCAACAACGGTATTTACAATATGTGTGAATCCTTTTCCTTCTTTTTTACGATTTATCATATATTCAATGAATGAGAAGAAAAGTGCTACGCCTAATGTAATAACAATTGCGCCATATCCGACTTTCGTTCCGACCATAATACTTGCATACATCGCAAGTATTGTTGGAATCCAGTAATATATTTTTGAGAAAGAAGTTGTTTTATGAATCGAATATAAGACAATGATTGGGAACATAATGGCGAAAAGAGAACTTAAATCATTTCCAGCGAAGAACCAACCTCTTGAACCGATTTTTGAGTGAGGATAGCTTGGGAAATCCGTTCCAGTTTGCATTGCGACAATCATTGTGATGCTTAAAATTAAAGTTGCATATAAGAAATATGTAATGATTTTATGAAATACATACTCTTTATTTTTTAGCTCTTTAAAGGCGATAATATATCCAAACAGTAGCACAATTGGATATACGCTCTTTAAGATAAATTTAACTTCTTCTCCAAATGAAACTGGAGATTTAACCATCATATTATTTACAAGACCGATTGCGAGTGCGATTCCGAGTAAACATAAATAGAAGATGTACTTTTTCGCATCTTGTTGTTTGTGATGAAGAAGTAGGTATCCTAATGCAAGAAGCATAAAGGCGAAACGGACTACAACTCCAACTGTTGCGCTCATGTGTAGTATATAGATTGAAAAAGATGTTAATAAATCTAAAATTGGTTGAAACACAATGAATAGCAATAGGAAATGTGGGAAGTAGTTATCCGTTTGTTTCAACTTATTAACCATATGTTCCTCCAGTTCTTCATTCCTTTATTACAACACCCAAAAGATGGGTATAAAGCCTTTTTTACATAGTAAGGCGAATGAATTTCAATATTTGTTTTTTATCAAACTTAAGAATACACCATTTCATTGTAATGGTAAATAGATGAAAAGCATGGATAAACCGACTTTAATTTCTATATTTTTCAACGGAATTGTATGTTTTATACGGTATATGTACAAATTGCGAGATTATTAGACAGAAAATTGAGAAAAAAGAAGGATTTTTCAGTGGTTTTCTATAATTATATAAGTATAATCTTTATGGAGAAAAGAGGGGTATATATAATGGAAATAACAAGTAAAACAGAATCTGTCGTTGTGAAATATGAAGGGCACGTTGCAACGGTTATGGTCAACCGCCCAGAGGTGTTAAATGCGTTAGATGAGCCGACCTTAAAAGAGTTATTACAAAAGTTGAAAGAAGTAGCGGAAAGTTCTGCGCATATCGTTGTGTTATGCGGGAACGGTCGTGGTTTTTCTGCGGGTGGGGATATTAAATCGATGCTTTCAAGTAATGATGAAAGTAAGTTTGATGGCATTATGAATACTATTTCTGAAGTTATCGTGACGTTATATACGATGCCAAAGCTTGTTATTAGTGCAATTCATGGACCAACTGCAGGTCTTGGGTTAAGTATTGCGTTAACAGCTGATTATGTAATGGCGGATATATCATCTGTTATTGCGATGAACTTTATTGGAATCGCTTTAATTCCAGATGGAGGCGGTCATTTCTTCCTTCAAAAGCGCGTCGGTGAAAATATGACGAAGCAAATTATTTGGGAAGGCAAGAAATTATCGGCGAGCGAAGCACTTGATATCGGCTTAATTGATGAAGTAATCGGCGAAGATTTCCAAACGGCTGTGAAGAAAAAAATTAATGAATGGTCACAAAAACCGATTAAAGCAATGATTCAAACGAAGCAAATTTTATGTGAAGTAAATCGCTCTAATTTAGAGCAAACATTGCAATTAGAAAAGCGTGGTCAATATGCAATGAGACAAACAGCGGATCATAAAGAAGGTATTGCTGCGTTTTTAGAGAAACGTTTACCAGCATTTAAAGGGGAATAAAGTTTGTCCATTCCTCACTGATTATTAGCTCGTTAATTCGGGATAAAGGGGAGAAAGTGCTAACACATTTTAGTATAATTGTGTTAGCACTTTTTTTAGGAGTAATACATGAAGAAAATGATTGGTGTTATCACTATTATTTTGCTTACATATTCTGCTTTGCATAGTACACCATCTTTGGCAGTTCGGACTGCGTTATTTTTTGAGGGACATCCAAGTGTTGCATTTTCTGACGGGGTGACGAAAGAAAAAGATGTGAAAAAAGAAGCGATTCCAGATGAGTATCAAACTCTATATGGTAAGGACGAAGACTTAGAGCACTATTTCTTTCCACATGTAAGAGCACATGGATCAGGAATTGATATGTTAAGTGCATGCGTGAAGAAAAAATGGTTTTTCTATAAAGCAGAGCTCGGATGTTATTAAATATAGGAGGATGAATGATGTCAGCATATAACAAGTTAGTCAGAGATCGTGTTCCAGAGAAGATTTTAATGTCTGGAAAAACATATACAGCACAAAAATTAACAGGTCAAGCCTACATACAAGCTTTAGCGAAAATTGGAACGGAAGAAATTCGTGAATTTGCTTCTATGAAAGAACGCGAACATGCACTAGATTCTCTTGCAGATGCGCTAGAGGTTATCATTTCATTAGCACGTGCAGAAGGTGCATCGATTGAAGATGTGGAACGCCTTCGTAAGCAAAAAGAGATAGAGCGCGGTGGATTTGAAAGAGGTATTTATTTATTAGATGTTTCAGAAGAATAGTTTTATAGGAAAAGCATAGCGTTACTGAGTAACGCTATGCTTTCTTGTTGCAATGAAGCTAATAATGAAGAAGATAGCTGTTAATATCCAGCCGATTGTAATAGAAGTAGTAGTATGAATGGCATAAGAGATTTGTAAACAAAATGATGATGCTAAAAACCAAATGAGTGCAATGTGTATATATTTTTTTGATATATTCATATTTCAGGACTCCTTTTGTATACTAAAAAGAATTTTACTACAATTTAGAAAATTTAGCTATATAAGTAGAGGTTTTCTGGCGAATTTTGTATACTGAATAGTAGAGAAAATGAGGAGGAAACGACAATGGCACACCATACGAAAGAAACGATGGAACTGATTAAGGAGCTTGTCTCTATTCCGAGTCCATCTGGAAATACAGCAAAAATTATTAATTTCATTGAAAACTATGTCAGTGAGTGGAACGTAGAAACGAAACGTAATAATAAGGGAGCTCTTATTTTAACGGTAAAAGGGAAGAATGATGCGCAGCACCGCTTATTAACGGCACACGTTGATACGTTAGGTGCGATGGTGAAAGAAATTAAGCCTGACGGTCGCCTGAGTCTTTCTATGATTGGTGGATTTCGCTGGAACTCTGTAGAAGGAGAATATTGCGAAATTGAAACATCAAGTGGCAAGACATATACAGGAACGATTTTAATGCATCAAACATCTGTACATGTATATAAAGATGCAGGTGAAGCAAAACGCGATGAGAAAAATATTGAAGTTCGTATTGATGAGCGCGTATTTTCAGCTGATGAAGTACGCGAATTAGGAATTGAAGTAGGAGACTTCGTTTCATTTGATCCGCGTGTTCAAATTACAGAGAGTGGATACATAAAATCCCGTCATTTAGATGACAAAGTAAGTGTTGCGATTTTATTAAAATTAATTAAAAGATTACAAGATGAAAACGTAACATTACCATATACGACGCATTTCTTAATTTCTAATAATGAAGAGATTGGATACGGTGGTAATTCTAACATTCCTGAAGAAACTGTTGAATACTTAGCAGTTGATATGGGAGCGTTAGGTGATGGACAAGCATCTGATGAATATACAGTATCTATTTGTGCAAAAGACTCTAGCGGCCCGTATCATTACGCACTGCGTAAACATTTAGTAGAGCTTGCGAAAACGAATCATATTGAATATAAAGTAGATATTTATCCATACTACGGATCTGATGCATCAGCTGCGATTCGCGCGGGATTTGATGTGAAACATGCTTTAATTGGAGCGGGTATTGATTCTTCTCACGCATTTGAACGTACACATGAAAGTTCTATTGCGCATACAGAAGCATTAGTGTATGCATATGTAATGTCTAATTTAATTGAAGAATAATTTCATAGATAATAGAGAGCTGATTAAAGATATTATTTTTAATCAGCTTTTTATTTGGCAAAGCGATTAGGAGACATGTTCTAATCGCTTTTTTATCCCGCTATTTGCCGAGTAGTAAGACCCCTACCTCAAAATTCAGCGAAAGCAAAAAAGTTAGATGGGGACCGGGCTGCCTGTAAAAGCCCGATTGGTGAGGGCTGATTAAAGTTTTTTATATACATTCATTATAAGTTATATATATGCGATTTTTGTTATACGGCCGGAAACGTATTTACTATAGATATATAATGTTATACACTATGAAAGGAATTAATTAATAGTTAATATTTTTTAGTTAGCTTGATTAAAAAAATTGTATGAATATGAAGTTTTGAGAGGAGATTTATTTTTCATGAAGTACAAAGCAATAGCCGCAGGTTTATTAGCAGCAAATTTACTAGCACATCCAATTAGTAGTTTAGCAGAAACGAAGAAATTTCCTGATGTTTCAGATAGTGCGTGGTCGAAAGACGCAATTTATTATTTAGTGGAGAGAAATGTAATTAACGGTATGCCAGATGGTAACTTTATGCCATACGGAAATTTAACACGTGCCCAGGCAGCAAAGATTATCGCAACAGCAATTGGTGCTAAAGTAGATCCAAATGCAAAGCCGTCTTATAATGATGCAAAAAATAGTTGGGCAGCTTCATTTATTGCAGCCATGGAAAAAGAGAATATTATTAAGGGACGAGAACCAGGAGTATTTGATCCAGAAGGAAAAGTAACTCGTGCTGAAATGGCAGCTATGCTTGTAAGAGCATATAATCTGAAGAGCAAAGTAACAGGACCAGTTCCTACAAAATTCGCTGATTTAGAGAATCATTGGGGTAAAGAAGAAGTTAATATTTTAGTAGAATTAAAACTTTCTTTAGGTACAGAGAATGGCTGGAAACCGAATGATTCTATTACGCGTGAACAAGCAGCTCAGCTTACTGCGCAAACAGATAAATTTAGCAAGAATAGTGATCGTCCAGTAGAAACAAAGAAAATGTACATAGATAGAAAATTCATTACATATCACGCGCCATCATTAAGTTCTGGGATTAGTGCAAATCAGCATAATCCACAAATGGTTGAAATTAAAGAAGAACGAGATGGATGGATCAAAATTGCAACAAGTAACGGTGATAAATGGACACCTTTAGTAGAGAAAACAGAAGTTATTAATGAAGGATTCACTACTTATGCAGAAGCTTCTTCTTCGTCAAAAGTAATGGGAACACATAACGCACAGCAAGTAACTGTTATTGAAGAGAGCGGCAGTTGGATTCGTATCCGCATGGGCGCTGGTTTCCAATGGGTTAATAAAAATCAATTAAATCCAGTGAAGCAAGGTAACTTCTTAGAAGGAAAAGCGATTATCATTGATCCAGGTCATGGTGGAGTTGATTCAGGTAATCCAGGTTATTATGAGAAAGAAAGTGAAACTGTATTAGATGTATCATTGCGATTACAGAAAATATTTGAGAAAAAGACACCATTTACTGTGTTATTCACTCGTACAGATGATACACGTCCAGGAACAAGTGGTCCGGATTCTTTAAAGAAACGTGTAGAATTTGCTCAAAAAAATAATGGGGATATTTTTGTAAGTATTCATGGTAATGGTACGGAAAAGAAAAATGGACAAGGTACAGAAACATTCTACTATGAATCAGCGACAGCAAGAGGAACAAATCCTAACGTATCAGAAAGTCGTTTATTAGCAGAAAAAATTCAAGAGCGTCTTGTAGATGCACTGGGGACAAAAGATCGTGGTGTGAAAAAAGGCGATTTATACGTAATTAGAGAAAATACAATGCCAGCTGTATTAGCAGAATTAGCATTTGTAGATAATAAAAGTGATGCAGATAAAATAGCTACACCAGCGCAGAGACAAAGTGCAGCGGAAGCTATTTATCAAGGTATTTTAGATTACTATGAAGAAATGGGTAACAATGTGTCTTCTTTCCGTTAATAAATAATAAGAGATTGCCATTGGCAGTCTCTTTTATTTATTAACGTTTCTCTTTATTTCCGGCATATGATATCATTTAATTTTATATACAAAAGTATTTGAGTAATTGTAATTAGAACAATTTTAAACGATAGAGGATGATAATAGATTGAATAATCATAGTAAAACACCTGCCTGTATATATACGTATGCATTTCGTGAGGAGGAGCGTGCTTTATGTTACTTGGAAATGCGCTCGTTCTTTGGAATGGAGTCCCACGTTAATATTTTAAAAAGTGATGTCAAAATTGACCCGAGTAGAAGTGCGTTTATTAAAGAGCGAATTGAAGTTATGTATGAAGGAGACGACTTAGAAAGTATCTTAAAACAAGTGGAACAAATTGATTTGGCGGGAGCGACATTTAAAGTTATCTTCGTTAAAATCAATGACCTCGTTGGAGAGAATAAAATTGAATATGGAGAAAGACGTCTTATTGAACGAGACCTTGGCATGCATATTGAAGGAGAAGCGGATGTTCGTAATCCAGAGCGTGTATTCGGGATTGTTCCTCTTGGAGGACGCTGGTACTTCGGGCACTATGTAGAAAGCGAACCAGTTTGGTATCATCACATAAAAAAACCGCATAGCTATTCGACATCACTTAGCACACGTGTTGCGAGATCAGTTGCAAATATCGCTGTACCAAATCCAGAGGGAGTACGAGCAATTGACCCGTGCTGCGGTATTGGAACAGTAGTAGTAGAAGCACTTTCTATGGGGATTAACATCGTTGGTAGAGATATAAATCCACTTGTAGTTCTTGGAACGAGAAAAAACATCGCACATTTCGGATTTGAAGGAACAGTAACAAAAGGTCCAATCGAGGAAATTACTGAGAACTATGACGTTGCCATTATCGATATGCCGTACGACCTATTTACGCACGCCACACCAGAAGATCAGCTCTCCATTCTTTCAAGTGCGCGCCGCATCGCTAAAAAGGTAGTCGTTGTCACGATGGAGACAATGGATGACATGATCCATGAAGCAGGATTTGAAATTACAGATCGCTGTATTACAAGAAAAGGATCATTTACTAGACAAATTCTTGTTTGTGAATAAGAAAGGAAGGTCACCCGTTTGGGTGACCTTTTTAGTGTAGTTTGATGTGTGATTGATTGGCAGTTTGTAGGCGGCGATAAGTTGATATTGTGATCGGAGAATCTATTACTGTTCTTTTAATTTCTCTTGTTGTGCGATTAATAAATTGCGTAATACGTGTCCGCGGTAACTTTCTAATTTTCGTCCTTCATGATAGCGTACGCCTAATTTTTTTAGTTCAGCTACGTAGCAGCCCTTTGTTCCGTAATACATGGGATCACTTCCTTTTTGCTTTTGAACAGTATATGTTGGGGGGCGAAGTAACTTTACATTGAAAATAATAAGACTGGTTGTATCAAGGGGGCCCCTATAACATAGCCTCTGGACAGTGTATAAAAAAATAGACAGTAGTGTATGTTTTTCTAAACAATGCATACAAATTTATACCCTATGCGTTGGCATGATATTTGCAATGAAAAGAGTATCAACGTATAGGGGAGAGATCGAAATGAAGGTTAGTAAAATATATACAACGATTGATGCACACGTAGCTGGGGAGCCGCTTCGAATTATTACGGGTGGTGTGCCAGAAATAAAAGGAGAAACGCAGCTGGAAAGACGCGCCTACTGTATGGAACATTTGGATTATCTTCGTGAAGTTCTGATGTATGAACCGAGAGGGCATCACGGAATGTACGGTTGTATCATTACACCGCCAGCAAGTGCTCACGCTGATTTTGGTGTGTTATTTATGCACAATGAAGGCTGGAGTACGATGTGTGGTCACGGTATTATCGCTGTTATTACAGTCGGAATTGAAACAGGCATGTTTGAAGTAAAGGGGGAAAAACAAAAGTTCATTATTGATAGCCCAGCCGGAGAAGTTATTGCGTATGCAACATATAACGGGAGTGAAGTAGAATCTGTATCATTTGAAAATGTTCCTTCATTTGTATACAAAAAAGACGTTCCTATTAAAATAGATAACTATGAATTTCAAGTAGATATTGCGTTTGGAGGAGCATTTTACGCTGTAGTAGACTGTAAAGAATTTGGTTTGAAAGTTGATTTTAAAGACTTGCCTGCTATTCAAACGTGGGGCGGTAAAATTAAACATTATATAGAGAGCAAAATGGAAGTGAAGCATCCACTTGAAGAAGGTTTAAAAGGAATATACGGCGTTATTTTTTCAGATGAACCGAAAGACAAAGGTGCTACGCTACGAAATGTAACGATTTTTGCTGATGGGCAAGTAGATCGTTCTCCTTGCGGTACAGGAACTTCCGCAAGAATCGCAACTCTTTTTGGAAAAGATGCTTTACAAAAGGGAGAAATTTTCGTCCATGAATGCATTACTGACGGGAAATTCGAGGGGGAAGTATTGTCGGTAACCGCAGTAGATCCATATGAAGCTGTCGTTCCAAAAGTAACGGGGAATGCCTTTATTACAGGATTTCATCAGTTCGTTGTAGACCCGAGAGATGATTTGAATCGAGGATTTTTGTTAGGATAAGAGGAGGGGGTGGAAAGATATGCTAGTCATAAGCGCGAACGAACAAAGAAACTTAGTAAATATGAATGAAGTTATTGAATACGCGGCGCTTGCTTTAAAAGAATTTTCCGCAGAAAGAACAATTACACCAATAAGAGGCTCATTACCATTTGCGAACGAGCAAAATACGGCATTAATTATGCCTTCAGTAGCGGAAGGACTTGAAGCACTTGGAGTAAAAATAGTAACGGTAGTCCCGCAAAATAAACAGGTAGGAAAGAAAACGATAAACGGGATTGTGATGCTATCAGACTTTCAAACGGGAGAACCGCTCGCACTTTTAGAAGGATCGTACTTAACGATGATCCGAACAGGCGCCTTATCAGGAGTAGCGACAAAATATTTAGCTCGTCATAACGCAAAAACTTTATGCATAATCGGGACAGGAGAACAGGCGAAGGGGATTGCTGAAGCTGTATTTGCGGTAAGAGCTATTGAAAAAGTCATTTTATACAATCGAACAGAAGAAAAAGCGTATGCATTTGCGCAATATATACAAGAGAAATTAGGCAAACCAGCTTACGTTTACAAGGATCCAAATGAAGCGATATGTGAAGCAGACATCATCGTCACAACTACGAATGCATCCACACCAGTCTTCTCAGAAAAACTACAAAAAGGCGTCCACATAAACGCCGTCGGCTCATTCAGACCGAGCATGCAAGAACTACCCTCACACGCCATCACAAGCGCAAACAAAGTAGTAGTCGAATCAAAAGAAGCAGCACTAGACGAAACAGGAGACCTTCAAGTTCCGATAAAAGAAGGTCTATTCAAAGCAAACGCCATTCACGCTGAACTTGGTCAAATTATAAGCAAAGAAAAAGCTGGACGCGAAAATGATGAAGAGATTACTATTTTCAAATCAGTTGGTTTGGCGGTAGTAGATATTATCGTTGCGAAGTATTTGTATGAGAAAGCGGTGGAGCAAGGGATGGGGAATAAGATTGAGTTTTGAGACTGCCTTTTGGTGGTCTTTTTTTCAATTCATCAAATGTCATGATAACCGCCTAAATGTGTTTTTTGTCTTTAATCCCATTCTACATTTTCGATCATATAAAACAATCATTTTAGAAGGGTTTTCTGTAAGCTGCTAGTTTTTTAACTCATTTTATGAGGCTACTTATTCGTGGTCTTTTTATTTTCTCCTCCGCATAAATATAGTTTATCGCAAGAATGCATTAATAGATTACAAACTTTCTACCTTTGCGAAAAAGTTTGACAATACATACCGGTAGTGGTAATTTAAAACCTATAAGAAAACTCGGTATTAATTCCGAGTTTTCTTATAGGTGTAAATAGTCGAGAGGGGTCGAAATATGAAGAAGAAGTTGTTTGTATTACCATTTGTCCTACTATTATTTATTGCATTAGCTGCTTGTTCAGGGGAAAAAGATTCGAAGCAAGCGGGCACTAGTAAATCAGGGACTCCGAAAGATGGAGGGGCGTTAACGATTGGTGTTAGCGATAATCCAGATACGATGAATCCGCTTTATGCGAATGATCGTGTGTCATTAACTGTGCAGCAAGCTTTATATGCGCCGCTATATCATATGGAAGACGGTAAGAAAAAGTTTGTTCTTGCTGAGAGCTTTACGCCTTCAGAAGATCAATTAACATGGACTTTAAAACTAAAGGATAATTTGAAATGGCATGATGGTAAGAAAATTACATCAGACGATATAGCATTTACATTCCAATCTATTTTAGATGAGAAGCAAAATAGCTCAAGTCGTGAAAACTTTATTTTTAAAGGAAAGCCGCTTGAGGTGAAAAAAGTGGATGAGCTAACGACTCAATTCGTCTTACCACAAGTAAGCGCATCTTTCGAAGGTGTGATGAATGATTTCTTCCCAATCCCGAAACATGTATTTGAAGGGGAAGCAGATTTAGCGAAGAGTAAGAAAAACTTACAGCCTGTAGGATCAGGGCCGTTTAAGTTTAAAGAGTATAAATCAGATGAGTACGTTGCATTAGATCGATTTGATGATTATGTAGGTGGGAAAGCTAAATTAGACTCTATCGTATACCGCGTTGTAAAAGACCGTAATACAGCAAATGTTTCACTGCAAAATGGTCAAATCAACATGAAAATGATTGAGCCGCAAGACTTTAAGAAACTAGATAGTACTGGGAACTTCTCAATGGTGACATTCCCTGAAGGTAGATTATTCTACTTATCTTATAACATGAATACAGATTTGATGAAGAAAAAAGAAGTGCGCCAAGCAATTGCGCATGCGTTAGATAAAAAAGAAATGATTAACTCAGCATTCGTTTCAGGTGAATTTGCAGAACCAGCAAATTCAATCTTAACGCCAGACGCTATGTATTATGCGAAAGATATTAAAGACTATAAGTATGATAAAAAAGAAGCGAAAGATTTATTAGCAAAAGCTGGCGTGAAAGATAACGAAAAAGTACGTGTGATGTATGTAACGAATAATAAAATCATGGAAAGCTTAGCGTTATATACACAACAAAAATTAAAAGAAGTTGGCTTAGAAGTTGAACTAAATGCATTAGATGCTAGTGCAGCAAGTGAAAAAGGCTTAGATAAAGAGAATAAAGAATATGACATTACATTTGGTGGTTACATAATGGGACCTGAGCCAGATTCATATAAGAGCTTATTCTTAAGTAATGCTGAATACAATTATGCACGATATAAAAACGCTGATTTCGATAAGTTATGGGAAGAAGCTGCAGTTGAAACAGATAAAACAAAACGCGCAGAGCTATACCATAAAATTCAAGAGACAGCTAGAGAAGACGTACCTTATCTACCAATCGCGTATCCGAAAGCAGTTATTGCAGTAGATAAAAAGTTTGATGGATTAAAAGAAGCGAAAGCAATTCCTGTCACAATGTTTGAAGATCTATCTAAGATTTATGAAGTGAAATAAGAAACAATAAAGAAGCTGGTGGAAATCAGCTTCTTTAGCTTGAGGGGGGAAGTTTGTGTATAAAGTAATTGCGAAGAGGCTTTTAAATGCAATTCCGCTTTTATTTGTTATTTCTATTATTTCTTTTCTATTAATAAAGCTAGCGCCGGGGGATCCCGTTCGAAACTTTGTAACGCCAAACATGAGTCCAATTGATGTGGAGCGTATTCGCAAAAGTTTAGGACTAGATCAACCAATTTACGTGCAGTATTTTTTATGGTTAAAAAACATTTTAACAGGAAATTTTGGTTACTCACTTCAAAATCATCGTCCTGTTTTGGAACTTATCACAGAAAGATTACCTGCAACAATTGGGTTAATGGGATCATCTTTACTCGTCTCATTCGTAATCGCAATACCACTTGGACTATTTACAGGTGTGAAAAAGAATTCATTCTTTGACCGCATTGTAAACTTTATTTCATACGTTGGTATTTCTATGCCGGTTTTCTGGTTTGCACTACTATTAGTCTACTTATTCTCTTTAAAATTGAACCTACTTCCGAGTATGGGTATGCGCACCGTAGGTAAAGATTCTGTCTGGGATATTGTGCAACACGGCATTTTACCTTGTATGGTGTTAGCATTCCAAAACGTATCTGTTTATATGAGATATATTCGTTCAAGTACGATTCAGCAATTAGAAGAAGAATATGTACAAATTCAATATGCGTACGGCGCTTCAAAGAAAACGGTGTTATTTAATCACGTACTTCGAAATGTATTAATACCGATCATTACAATTTTCGGATTATCGATTCCAAGTTTAGTAGGCGGAGCGTTCATTACGGAAACAGTATTCTCATGGCCGGGTCTTGGTTCACTTGGGGTAAATGCTATTTTTAGATTTGATTATCCGATTATCATGGCAATTACATTACTATCATCATTCATGTTAATTCTCGGTAACTTAATTGCTGATATTTTATATGGCGTAGTAGATCCGCGCATTCGAATGAGGGGGTGATTTGGAATGAATAATAGGAGATTTCAAACGATAAAACATAGCTTTACAAAAAATAAGTTTGTTGCAATGGGAGTTATTATACTTGCGATTTTAACGGTCGCATCAATTTTCGCATTCGTGTCGCCGTACGATCCTAGCAAAATGTCGATTCCAGATCGCTTACAAGAACCGAGTATGAGTCATCCTTTCGGAACGGATGATTACGGAAGGGATTACTTAACGAGAGCGTTATATGGCGGACGAGTTTCACTTGCGGTCGGTTTCCTTGCGATGGTTGTTTCTATTACAATCGGAACAGCAGTTGGAACAATTAGCGGATATTTTGGCGGAAAGTTAGACAACTTTTTAATGAGAGTTGTTGAAGTGCTTATGTCAATTCCATCATTCTTTTTAATGCTACTATTAAATGCGTATTTAAAACCAGGAATTACGACGCTAGTTCTTATTATCGGATTACTAACATGGATGGACACGGCCCGTATTGTAAGGGCAGAAACGTTATCTGTAAAAGAGCGTGAGTACGTTTTATACGCAAAAGTATCAGGACAAAAATCACTTATGATTATTGTAAGACATATCATTCCTAACATTTTATCAACCATTATTATCGCCGCGACATTAACGATTGCGACATCGATTTTAATGGAATCATCACTTAGCTTCTTAGGTTTAGGTATTAGGGAACCAGATTCTTCTTGGGGCAGCATGCTAAACAATGCGCAAGGATATATTGGTGAAGCTTGGTATTTAACACTCTTCCCAGGATTCCTTATCCTTTTAACGGTACTTAGTTTTAACGTAATTGGTGAAGCATTGAAGAAAGCTTTCGCACCAAAAGGAGCCGGACATGAAAACTAAAGTGTTAAGTGAAAGGAGTGAGAAGCGTGTCTGAAAAACTACTAGAAGTGAAAAATTTAAAGACTTCTTTTTTCATAGAAAGTGGCGAAGTTGAAGCGGTTCGCGGCGTTACATTTCGCTTAAATAAAGGAGAAGTAGTCGGTATCGTTGGGGAATCTGGAAGCGGGAAGAGTGTAATGGCGAAGTCTGTTATGTCTCTCGTTACGTCACCAGGAAAAGTGAAAGAAGGGGAAATCCTTTTTCATAATGAAAACATACTTTCTAAATCTGAAAAAGAATTGCGTTCTATTAGAGGAAATCAAATTTCACTTATCTCTCAAGACCCAATGTCAGCGCTAAATCCGGTCGTGAAAATTGGAAAACAAATGACGGAAGTAATTATAAGGCATCAAAAAGTGAAAAAGAAAGAAGCAGAGCAGATCGCGATCAACTTGTTAAAACAAGTTGGCCTTTCGTCACCAGAAGAAAGGGTAAAACAATATCCGCATGAACTAAGCGGTGGTATGAAGCAGCGGGTTATGATCGCAATGGCGATGTCTTGTAATCCGGACCTTCTTATTGCTGACGAACCGACGACGGCACTTGATGTAACGATACAGGCGCAAATACTAGATTTAATGAAAAACTTAAAGAACGAAACAAATATGGCGTTACTTCTTATTACGCATGACTTAGGAATCGTCGCGCAAAACTGTACGCGCGTTATCGTTATGTACGGCGGGCTTATTATGGAAGAAGGACCTGTACTTGATATTTTCCAATCGCCGAATCATCCATATACGAAAGGGTTATTAAACTCTCTGCCAAAAATAGCGAACGGCGTAAAAGAAAGACTTGCTCCCATCCAAGGTGTAACGCCAAACTTATTAAACCCGCCACAAGGTTGCCCATTCGCAGAGCGTTGCCCGCATGCGATGGACATTTGTGAAAAAGAACGTCCGCCATATTTTGAAATCGGAAACGAAAGACGTTCCATGTGCTGGTTAAACGATAAGACAGTAGGTGATTCACATGCATGAAGAAAACTTAATTGAAGTTCGGAACTTAAAAAAGTATTTTCCTATTAAAAAAGGACTATTTGGCAGGAAAACAGAGCAATTAAAAGCAGTCGATGACCTTAGCTTCACCATTAAAAAAGGTGAAACATTCGGATTAGTAGGAGAATCAGGTTGCGGAAAATCAACGACAGGAAGAAGCATCATTCGTTTACACGATGTCACTTCAGGTAACGTTTTATTCGACGGAAAAGATATCGCAAGTTTAAAGGAAAGTGAACTAAAAGAATATAGAAAACGAATGCAAATTATTTTCCAAGATCCATACGCATCATTAAACCCGGCAATGAACGTATTTCAAATTATTAGCGAACCGATGAACATTCACGGTTCCTACGAAAAAGAAGAGCAAAAAGAAATCATTTTAGACCTTCTGAAAAAGGTAGGCTTAAAAGAAGAACATTTATATCGCTACCCGCACGAATTTAGCGGGGGCCAGCGCCAGCGCATTAGCATCGCGCGCGCACTATCTGTAAAACCAGATTTTATCCTATGTGACGAACCAATCTCAGCACTTGATGTCTCAGTCCAAGCACAAGTCGTAAACATGCTGCAAGACATCCAAGAAGAAACAGGCGTCACATATTTATTCATCGCACATGACCTATCCATGGTAAGACACATATCAGACCGAATCGGAGTCATGTACTTAGGAAACATAGTAGAAATTGCCGATAGTGAAGACCTATACGCAAAACCGGCACATCCATACACACAAGCACTACTCTCATCCATGCCAGAACCAGATCCAACAAACACTGGTAAAGAACGGATTATCCTAGAGGGAGAAGTACCAAGCCCGCTCAACTCACCATCCGGCTGCAAATTCAGAACGCGCTGCAAATTCGCCACTGAAAAATGCGCACAGGAAGTACCGAAGATGGTTGAGATTGCGAAGGGGCATGAAGTGGCTTGTCATTTGTTTTAGGGGGAGAGCACTAGGGGGGACCTGGTGCTTTTTTGTTTTGTGTTGGGGTGTGGGATTGGTTGTTAGTTTAGGAGATAACGCGCTCGAAATTTGTCGGTAAATCGATATGTTGTGTCGAAACGTTGATATATTCGGAGTTACGATCGATATAATTGAATAATCGTTGATATATTTTTGTAAAGAGTGGGATTAGTTGTAGATTAATGTAGAAATTTAATGTTTTCGGAAAAAAGAATTGACTTCTATATTAGTTGTAACTAAAATAGTTACATAAAGATGTAATCAATTTAGTTACAACTAATATCTGCTAAAAATATGATTTATATATTTAATTAAGGATGGTGGTCCATACGTTGCCACCCGGTGTAGAAAGTTACTAACACATTCAAATCGATGCATATTCTAAGCTTTAGTATTTTCTGTTACGGGGCAATAAGGTGCAACGTTATCTTTTGTTAAAAACCTTGGTGGATCTTTCTTTGGAAATATTAGTTTTGGGGAAATATAGTAAGGTATCTAAAAAAGAACAAGGTATAAAAAGATGTACTTATATAAACCAAAAATTTAGTTGAGCTGGATAATAAAAAAAAGGTAGGAGATTTAAATGGAGACGAAACAAGATAATCTTATTTACGTATGGGATGCATATTGTGGATGGTGCTATGGTTTTTCAGAAAGTATTAAAGGATTTTACAAAAACCACACTGAAGTGCCATTAACGGTTTTATGTGGAGGGTTATTTTTGGATAATTTACCAATGAAACACTTCTCATATATAGAAGAAGGAAATAAAAGAATTAATCAACTTACAGGTGCTGAATTTGGTCCTTCCTATCAAAAATTGGTGGAGGAAGGGACTTTTAAAATGAATTCGAAAGATGCTGCAATTGGTTTTTCAGCTTTACGCTCATTAGCGCCAGACCGTTTATTAGAATTCACTTCGGCTATGCAAAAAGCGTTTTATTATGAGGGCCAAAGTCTGAGTGATCCTGAAACATATCGTAAAATTGCAATCGAGCATGGTTTGGACCCTGAACAAGTATTAGAACGTTTAAACGCTCAAGAAACAATAATAGATGTCCAAAATGATTTTAATAAAGTTCGACAGCTTGGTGTTAATAGCTATCCTTCATTACTTTTACAAAAGGATAATCAAATTATTCCTATTGGTGGTGGCGTAATGACGCCGGATAAAATTGAAGCACGTTTTAAAAATTTATATTAAGAAAATTTAGGATATAGTAGCAAACATGTTATCTTAGGCCACCTGACATTCATCTCCGGAATATTCGCCAGTACTATTACACTTTCAGATAAATGGGAGTGGGAGATTTTATCCCGCTTTAACGGGCAGTAAGACCCCCACCTCAAAATTCAGTGGAAGCAAAGAAGTTAGGTGGGGGATCAACTGTCCGTAAAAGTCCGATTGGTTCAACTAATAATCAGTGGGGGATGAACAAAACCCCCACTGATTAAAGTTTCACTTTATCGGAACAAGATAAAAATATGATAATTAGTTAATAACTTTAACAAAAGGAGAATAACATACTATGTTTAAAACAATCGATACAAATCAAAAAGATGTGAAATTAACGGTGTTTAGTTCGGACGAAAAAAGCTTTATGGTCACAGCAACATTAGTTGAGAAAGCAGGACATGCATTTTTAATAAACTCAAAATTTACTCAATCTGATTCGAAAGAAATTGTTGAGTATTTGAAAAAAAATGACTTATCTTTAGATAAAATCTTTATTATTCATGGGGATCCAGACTACTACTTTGGATTAGAGAGCATTAAAGCCGTTTACCCAGAAGCTATAGCGTATGCAACAGAGTCTACTGTTGAACATATCGTTCATTCTGTCTTAGGGAAATTAAAAGTTTGGAAAGACGCCCTTGGAGAAAATGCACCAAGTAACGTGGTATTACCTCAAGTGTTTAAAGAAAAAGCGATTGATTTTCAGGGGTTAACATTTGAACTAGTAGGCTTAGATCATTACAGAACTAGCCTATTTAATAAAGAACTAAAAGTATTAATTGGTGGTATTGATGTTTTTAACGAAATACATGTATTCTTAGCGGATACTAGCTCAAAAGCGGCTATGGAGGCGTGGATTGAGAACTTGAAAGTATTACAAGCATTACATGCTGACATAATTGTACCTAGCCATGGATCAATCGAAAAATCCCTAAATAATCAAGCACTTACTGCGACAATGGATTATCTAAGAACTGCGGTTCAAGCTTCTGAGGAAAGTGGAACTTCAAAAGATTTTGTGGCAAAACTTGAAGCAGCATATCCAGGCTATGCAAATAAAGGTGTATTAGAATTAAGTGCAAAAGTTGTAACAAAAGAAATGCCTTGGGGTTAATGATATGAATAAATATCAAAAACTATTACATGAAACGTATGTGTTAACTGGCGAAGGGAAATTGGATGCGTTCAAAACGTATTTAAGTGAAAATGTATCTTGGACAGAAGCTGCTGGGTTTCCATATGCAGGTACTTATATAGGTCCAGATGAAGTAGTGAAAAACGTACATGAACGTCTTGGCACAGAATGGGATGACTATAGCGCTAAAGATGAAATCTATGCTTTTAATAACAATACTGTTATCGTGTATGGAAAATATAATGGGACATATAAAGCTACAGGGAAATCGTTCATAGCAGATTTTTGTCACCTTTATAAGTTTGATGAGAACGATAAGGTTAAGAAGTTTATTCAAATTGTGGACAGTGCAACTGTTAATGAGGTATTAAGTTAGAATGAATCGTTTCTAATATGCGTTGTATAGGGGGAGGTTAGGATAAATGAAATTCCTAACATTACCCCTGACATTACATTTTGGGGAAGGTTTCTCCTTCTTCAAGCTTTTTATAGAAGAGAACTTATTTAAGTAGAAGAGGTAGGTATATATGAAATTAGAGAAAAGTTTAATAGTAATAATTATTTCTGTGTTTATTTTAGGAATTGTATCGACTTTGATATTTCAAGCTTCCACCGGTAATAACAAAGGTAACTCAATAAAGAGCGAAAATGTTGCTTCTGTATCAAAAGAAGTGAAAGAAAATGAAAAGAATAAAAAGATGGTAGTTGATTTCTATAATGAAGTTTTTAACAAACATAATATCGATATTATCCCTAAATATGTTAGCGAAGATTATAAGCAACATAATCCTTTTGTTGCTGATGGACGAAAAGCCTTCATGGATTTCTTTAAGGAGGATTTTGTTAAAAATCCTAATTCCTCTGCAGAGATTAAACGTGTAGTAGCTGAAGGGGATACAGTTGCTCTTCATGTACATTCTCGTACTAATTCTCAAGATAAGGGAGTTGCTATAGTGGATATATTTCGTATCAAGGATGGAAAGATTGTCGAACACTGGGATGTAATTCAAGAGATTCCAAGTGAAGCAGCTAATGATAATACGATGTTTTAGATAGAAGATATATTTAATAATTGTTTAATTGAGAGTGCTTTGTAGAATTTAGATAAGTAAAGGAGATGTCCTAGTACTATGCCTGGGACATCTCCTTTTTGTTTTAACGATATTTAATTTATTGTTATTTGTATTTTTTATGTACTACTATTCAAGTACATATCATTTCAGGCGGTTTTCTTTTATCCCGCATTAACGGGCAGTAAGATCCCCACCTCAAAATTCAGCGAAAGCAAAGAAATTAGGTGGGGGCGGGCTGCCCGTAAAAGCCCAATTGGTGAGGGCAAAGTTTCACTTTATGCTTCTATATTTTCCCTCTTCTACACCAGCAAAAGCAAATCAGATAAAAATGTAGGGCTTAAGTAACTAAAATAAAGAAAAAGCCATACAAGTAGTATGACTTTCTTTGCGGAACAATTAAGCTTGTGGTGCAGGCGGTCTTCCATTGAAGTTAGAACGTTTTGGAATTCCTTAAATTAAGAACAGAGTGGGATTAATCCTAGCCCAATTACTAGCGCTGTTTTCTACATACCTTACTTTTTTACGAACAGATTCCAACTGATTTAATAATTCATCACTATTAAATCGTTATAAGCTTCTTTTATACAATATTTCATACACAATATCAGCTTCTCGATTTTTTGCAATAGGACCCATTTTAATGACTTTAATAAGGATACGTATAGTAACGAAGAGACGATTCTATAAATACATAAGAATCGTCCTTTCGTTTTGCAAATGATGCATTAATATCAGTCTCATACTATTTTAATGGTATGGGTAAAAATAGTTTCTTTTTAACCTACGCTAAATTGTTATAATTTTTTTTGCTCTAGAGGCCAATTCCATATCATGTGTAACAAATATTATCGTTTTTCCATCTTCATTAAGGTCTTTTAATATGTTAAACACTAAATCTCGATTATTGTTATCTAAATTACCAGTTGGCTCATCAGCTAAAATGTAGTCGCATTTTTTAATAAGTATTCTTGCTAAAGCGATTCTTTGTTGTTCTCCACCACTAAGCTCAAAAATTTTTTTCTTCTCATAATTAGGCAAATTCACTTTTTGTAAAGCTTCTTTTATTATTTTTCTTTTATCGATATTTTTTTGATATTCTAGGGCTATTAATAAATTTTTCTCTACCGTTTCGTTTTCCATTAAAGCGTAATTTTGAAATAGATAAGCTAATTTTTCACGTTGCAATAGTAAGGTTTGCTTTTTGTTTGGATTCATTTGTTCTTCTATAATTATATCTCCAGAGTCGCTTTGTTCTAATAAACCAATAATATTTAATAACGTCGTTTTTCCTTTTCCACTTTCCCCAACGATTGCGATGAAGTCTGTATCTTCAATCTTCAATGAGAAGTCTTTTAATACAACTTTATTACCAAATTTCTTATTTATATTCACTAATTCAATCATTACTAATGTTCTCCTTTTATGATAGCATTGAATGTTTGATTGCTTAATTTCTTATCAAAGAAATAGCTTATTAAAATTTCTAAGATTAGGATCAAAATACCTATAGAAATCACATAAGTATCAATAACATATATAGATACAGATATAATAGGTATAATATTTACTAATAACAATAAAGTAATCATAATTTTATTGCGCTTTATAGCGCTAAATCCAAATAACTGTTTAATATACAAATTGAACTTGTTTTTTTCATAGTAACTAGAAATAGTGTTATAAGTTATTAGAAAATTCGAGACGATTAATATGATCATTGCGATCAATAAATTTTCTTTTTCTGTTTTTAGGTTTTGAATTTCAAACGCTAAACGATCATATACTGAGGTGATATTTTGTATAGTTGATTGAGCCTCATTTTTAGTAATGGTAGCCCTTATACTATCGTATGGTTGCTCACTATTAGTTTTAAAATAAAATTCAGATGCAACATATGACAAATAAAAGGATTGATTGAAGATACCTGTATCAATAATTGCAATAGGATCTCTAATGAGATTTTTATCTTCCGCTTTTATAGTTGAATCATAAGTAAAATAATCTTGATTATTTTTTACATATATAATATTTATATTTAACTCTTGTTCTTTAGTGTTATTTTTCTCTCTTCCTAGTTCCTCATTATAAATGTTATCAACTTCAACTTTTTGGAAATAAAAATGTTTTCTATAATTCTTATATATCTCCTTCTCATATTCCTTTAATTTTTCAGGCACTAATATATTCATAGTATTCGAATCATGAATAATTTGCTCTTTGATTGTTTTTTTTACTGATTTAATAGGATTATAAGATAAATAGTTTGAATTTATAGTAACACTATTTCCGGAAGGTTCTAACTTCGGATCCCCATTTTCATTATTTAAATCATAGATATACTTTCCATCTATTTTGTCATAATTTGACGTACTAATTAGAAAGCCACCATGTTGTTTTTCCATATCCAAGTAAAGGTCTTTCATTTTTTTGCTAATTTTTTCTTCCGCACCTAAATCGTCGCCCTTAGCGAAAGTAACTTGAGTTTTATAAATATGTTTAGTTTTTGACCAATTAGATAAATTATCTATCTTTTGATTGAGTTCATTCGATAGGATTTTCCAATGATACGTGGACAATAACATTACGACTATAAATAGAAATTTTAAAGTGAAATTTAATGTGCTAACTAATATATATGGCTTGTTACCTTTTATTTTTGAAACATTTATATTTCTAGTAAAGGCTACTATCGTAATTATTGTGATAGGTATAATTAAAATAAAACTCAATGTAATTGCTATAATCCAAAAAATACATGATAATTCAAAATAAAAATCTGTACTATCTGTAAATATACAATACATAATAAATAATACATAAATCATAAGACTTGATAGTATCATGATTTTCCCTAAATTAAAGATAAAGAAGCTAACTATTTTTTTTCTTGTATAGCCCAATGTTTGCATGATAGCTATATCTTTCAATCTACGAATGATATAGTGAATAATCGCAACAAAGATGCATAATACAATCAAAAATATACAAAATATTTGAAACCCATTGCTCTCAAGTAAATATATAAAATCGGCTTTATTTTCGCCAAAAATTTCTGTTTTAGCTACATTTTCATTTAGTTCTTTTAACATGGCATTTATTTTTTCTTTATCTTGAGTCGAGATATAGTACATACCACTTCCATCAAAATTTTCATCTGCACTTAAAGGTTGGATAGTTATTTTAGTTTTCGAATCTATTCTTTTTATAATACCAATTTGATCTGTGCTCTCAATTTCAGAAGTACTTATAAATTTGTTTGAATTTACTTCTGGAAACTTCCCTGATTTTAACTTGATATGGTTATTTAAACTAGTATCAGTTGTGAAAATATGTAAATCATTTTCTCCCGGGTATATGTATTTTGAAATATTCACATTATATTTCTTTGCTAAACTTTGTAAAAATTCAATGTAATTCTTAGTGTAACTTTTCTCTTCTTCAAAATTTAAAGTAATACTAGTTGTATTTTTATAGAATAATTGTTGTGTTTTATATTCTTTAAAAATATTTAAAGATAAAAATGCAGTTAATGCCAGCGTTGCTGCCATTAAAATAAAAATGATTTTTTTCATGCAAACACCTCTTAGAAAAATCTAATATCACTAATTATCTATATTCAAAAACCTCTTAGAAAAATCTAATATCACTAATTATCTATATTCAAAAACAAGAGAAGTTTTTAAACTTCTCTTGTTTTTGAATATTATTTATTATCGTAATTCGCTTTATTTGTACCACTAGATGTCCATGTAGCTTTTGCTTTGCTAAATACATCTTTCTTCTGCCATTTTCCATCATTGTAGACGCCTTTTCCATTTGTAACTGTTGCTCTACCTTGTTTTGTATAATGTTTATATTCGGAAATAACGTTTCCATCTCTTTTTCCTCTAATCCAATACCCACCGTCTGCTTTACCAGACGTTACACCTGCGTATAACTGAGGTTTATTGCCAGAATTGTTTTCATCTGCTACAAATCCTTCAGTTATTGTGCTATCCGCTGTCACAATTTCGGACTTTCCAACTGTTTTTTCTGCGGCAAATACATTCATTGAAGCTGGAACTACTAAAACACCTGCAGCAATTGCACCGATAATAGCTTTTTTCATACTAATTCCCCATTTCTATCATTTTATATTTTGTTAAGATTTTACACTAATGGAAAATCTTACAATTTAAATTTACCATATCCTTATTTTTTTGTAAATAAAAAGTAAATTTTCAGTTTATAATAATTGTTTTTAATTCATTGTTCATATATTCATCTTTATTATTTTTGCGGGATCAAGAAAGGGTATTTTAAGATTTAAATGTTAGTTGAAATAATAACGCCTTTCAAATAAGTTAAGAGGTTTTATTATTATTTTATGAGAGAACAACAGCGAAAAAAGCAGTGAAATAGACGTTTCTAGTAACAAATATTACTATGGAAAATTTAATTATTATTGGTAATATTGGGATATACTTATATGTTAACATAATATAGGATTGTATTGTTATTAAAAATTAAAATATTCAAAATTAAAAAAGATCAACTCTATTAAAGAGTTGATCTTTGTAGTGGAAGTATTTTTTAATTGGACAAATTACCCTATGAAAAGAAAACAGTTCTGGTGCAAAAATAAAATACAATAACTTAACATGGCACAATAATATTTGGGACAGAATCCAATACATATTATTAAAATTAAGATAGTTCAAGTCGGCAGAAGGCACCTTTAGGTGTCTTTTTTTTATGAATTTCAACCCCACCTATTTCCGTAGGTGGACTACTTGTGATTTTACACAATTAAGTTATAGCAAAAGCATTTATATCGAAAGTAATTAAAATTAACTTTGTAACCCTATTAATCTCCATTGTTTTATTATCTTTTATTTTAAAATGAAGTCTTTTCCCTATACGTTCACTAATTACAATATTTCCAAAGGCTAATTTACGCAAATGTTGTACAATCAAATCCTCTGTAATTCTTGTTTGCTTACTTAAATCAAAAACTGACAACGATCCATTTTCCTTCCAAATGGAAAGAAGGGATAACCAATCACACTCACAATATACAGTTAATCCTATTTTATTATACTAGTACAATCTCACCAATATAAAAAAGGACCACCATTACTGGCAGTCCTTTTTTGGTAGTTTTAGAAATTAAATTATAACATATTAATATACAAATTAAAAATATACCTTTACAAAAGATACTATAAGTTTTTTATAATTCTTGATTTCTCAATTTTCATTGCATGATGAATTTTTCTATAAGTATTAACAACTAACATTAAAATTATCAATCCACTAAATTATTAGAAAAAACTGGTTATCTATATAATCATTTGGTAAAATATAGATATAATTTAAGAGGGTAAAGTTAATATAGACCAACTAAGTAATGCTAAGAAAATATTTTATTGCATAAAAAAAGGCTCCATTGCTGGAGCACTCAAAATAAACAAACGAATTAAAACAAGAAACAGACAATTTAACTATATAGATAAAACATAAATAAATCTATATATATGTAAATATGCATATAAAAACTCTATTTATTGATGCTATAATAGGTTTACTCGATGATTGTTATATTTTTTTATGGTTTTTAAGCAATAAATACCTTCTTAACACCAATTGTACAAGTAAAAGAAGACATCTTAAGCGATGTCTTCTTTTCTTATATAATAACAACACAATAAAATTAAGATGGTTCAAGTGGGAGGAAGGCACCTTTGGGTGTTTTTTCTTTGTCGAATTTGCCTAATAGGGGCAGCACCACATTGCTATCAAGTTAAAAAATTTTTTCACCCAAAACAAAAAAACGAGCTGAATTCACATAAATAACTATGGAAGAAAACAAAAACTTGGGATTAAAGAACTTGTGATGTATGACTATATTGGCTGTTTTTATCCAGAAGGATACATTTGTATTTAATCATGAGGATATTGAAGGAATTATATTTGTAGGTTTTATAGATGAGGAAGAAGAGGTATTTGTAGGATTGCTTAATTGAATAGGATCTAGAAACAGGTAGTCTTCAAATTTTGATAAAACTAGCAATCTCCACGCCGAAATTGGTTAAATTATAAGGGGGAAAAGCTGGTCACGAAAATGATGAAGAGATTACTATTTTTAAATCAGTTGGTTTGGCTGTAGTAGATATTATTGTTGCGAATTATTTGTATGAAAAAGCAGTGGAGCGCGGGATAGAATTGAGTTTTGAGGGACTGCCTTTTGGTGGTCTTTTTTGCATAAAATCTTGTAAAGCAAGAAAAAGTAGAATATTAATATTCTAATATTCAATAGAAAGATAAAGCGTTTAAAAGTTCAGAATAATAGATTATAATATGTTTAGTAAAATTAACCAATATATATTTTGCTCATTATGTATTAAAGGGGAAATGAAAATGGCTGGACAAATTCGTATGTCACCAGAGGAGCTTAAATCGAAAGCGGCTCGATATGGACAAGGTGCAAATCAAATTGAGGACATTTTAAGTCAACTACAAAACTTACAAAATGAATTAAGAGGAGAATGGGAAGGTCGTGCTTTTGAAGGTTTTGACCAACAGTTCAATCAATTAAAGCCAAAGGTACAAAACTTTGCACAGCTATTACAAGAGATTAATATGCAGCTTAATAAAACTGCAGAGGCTGTTGCTTCTCATGATGAAGAATTATCACGTAATTTCGGTTTGAAATAAAAATTGTCATACTCTATATAACAAGCATTTCAAATGAGCCATACAGCTTATAGTGTATGGCTCATTTGATTGCATGCCCAGCGAGTGATATTGATAGGGATATATATAATGAGATTTCTTTAATGCATTTGGAAAATTTATAGAAAGGATTTGAAAGAATGGGACAATTTCAAAGTAATTTACAAAAAGCAACACAAATTGCTACGAAAATGGGATTAGCCTCTGATAGGATTCAAAGTGCAACCAGTCGTTCTATAACAAAGGCGACGCGTACAACGTTGTCTGTTAATTTCAAAGCACAAGAAGCGAATCAGCAAGTTTTAGACTTGACGAAACAATTTTCCGCTGCCTTTCAACAAGCGGTTGATAATATTCATTCGGTATCTAATGAATTTGAGAGAATGGATAATGAACTTCACAACACTTTTCGCTAATGTGACAACCTACGTAAAGTAAAATAGTAGGAGGAAAAAGATGAGTCAACATATTGAAAAACAAATTAATCAAGTAAATCAAAAGTTACGAAGTGTATTTGAAGAACAAGACCGAAATCAATCCGCGATTCACATTCAGGAGCAAGTGGAAGCAGATTTTTATGAATGGAGAGGTCGAAACCATCGTTTGTTTGATCGAATTTTAGGAACTTGGCATGGTGATAGAGAAATGTCTCAATTTTTTATGAATACATATCAAGAGGCACAACATATTGAACGAAAAGTCACATTTGAATTAGAAAACCAAAAAGAAACGTTGCTTAAAGAAAGACGAAACCTTAGTGATTTAGAAAACGACCTTTCCTATCAACAACAACAATTAGCGAGGGAGGTCAATGCATGAGCTTAAATATGTATTTAGGAGAAGTACAAGGCCAAACTCAAAGTATGAATGCTGTATGTAACGCTACTATTCAAGGTATGGAACAAGTCATTCAGTCAATTGATGCCTTTGCAATTGATACTGTTCTACAAGGACAAACTTATAGCAGTGCAAAAGCATTTTTTGTACAAACTTTTCGACCTTTGGCACAAGGAATTATTTATTTGTGTGAAGAATTAATCCGTCAGAATGGTGCTTTTCCAAGTCAATTTCAATCACAAGTCGCTTCCACAGATGTAATTGAACAAGAGATATTAGAACAAATTCGGGAAATTGACCGAATGAAAACAAGTATGGAAGCTGTCAATCAAGCTATGCCAATGCCGGGTATGGATGCTATGGTAAATCTTTTTATTGTTATGAGGCAAAAACTGCAAGAAAAGCTGGATCATTTGTATCAATTCAATCAGAACTCTAGTAATAATTATAGTACAGCACTTCAATTAGCAACTAGTATTGCTGCAGGTCTTGCGGAAGTTCAAAGTGGGAAGGGATTTAGTGTTGTCAGCGGTACATTTAGTACGCAAGGATTGAATATGGATTGGACGGGGCCTATTCAAACAATTACAGAAGATAAAGCTCGTGAAGTTGAAAGGTTAAATAAGGATTCTGAATCTGGTGAAGTAGACAAAAAAGAGTCATTTTTAGGTATGACTGGATTCAATTGGAATGCACCATTGGATGGAGCGGGGAATACATTCGGAACACTTACAGGTGCAGTTGTAGTAGGGAATACAGCTCATAAAGTAATTAATGGTTATAAGGTAACATACGATTTGGACAGAAGAGCACAACGCGTCCTTGTAAGAGAATATTCCGGTTTTAAGGGCAATAAAAAAATTAATGGAAAGTATAGGGATTATAAGATTTATTATGTAGATGATGTCGCGGCAAAAATGAAAAATGGAACTGCTAGCAAGACGATAAAAGAAATAGATGCTCTTATAAAAAATGGAAGTGCGCTAAGTGCGTCTAAAATGGCTTTAAAGGATAAACTTGGATGGTTTAGTGTGGCTATAGACTCATATACGGATACAAGTGAGAATATCAAAAATAATGAATCAAATGATAAAATCGCCGGGGATATTATTGGTAATGTTGTTGTAGGAGGAGCAGTAACCGTAGGGGCAACGGCTCTTACAGTTGCTGCCCTCCCAGCAGCACCAGTTCTGGCGGTTGCGGCAGCTGGATTTGCTGTTTCAGTAGGACTAACATATTTTACAGAAGGTGTGAAATGGGATGTTGATTTAGATGGTGATGGTGAAGATGATAGTATTAAAGATATGGTGAAAACGGGTGCGAAAAAAACTTGGTCAACAGTAGCGGGGTGGTTTAATTAATATGAAAAAAATTATAGATTTTAATAAGAAAGCTTTTGCACATTATATGGCTCTTTATCCTGTAAATGAAATAAGATTCCAAATAATTGCCCTTGTTCTTGTGGGAGCGGACATATTTATTCTGTTGCCCGCTTTTGCGAATCCTTTTCGATTACTCTATGTATATATAGTAACTCCTCCAGTTGTTTTTTTAAATTTGTGGGCGATATGGATTGCTATCAATCCTCGGAAACGACAATTACAATACACCCTATTTCGAGGAGTATATGGCGCCATATGTTCAGTCGGATTATTGGTTATAACTCAAAAATATGCTTATGAAGTGTTACAATTACAAACTCCCATCTATTTTATTCTTTCATTTGGTTTGTATGGTTTTGCTTTGTATTATTTTTATAAAAATCATATTGAAAAACTTCAGGAACCAAGAAAAAAATCAAAATCATCGAAAGGAACTGGTGGTGTAAAAGTAGCAGCTATTGCAGCGGGATCGGGGCAGTTAATTGCTAATATAATTCTTAGCATTGCAACACAACAGATGGGGGCAATTGTATTTATGTCTGCATGCACAGTGTTTTCGTTTGTTTTGTTTTATATGATTATAGAACTCCATAAGTATTATTATTTACGGAAGCATATAGAAGATGGAGGGAAAATACGTATAGGCTTTTAAAGAGGATTTGTTGCATTTCAAGTATATAATCGCATTCTTCTTCTAGTTGGTTAAAGGATAGAAAAAATAGGAGGGAGAGTTAATCTCATGAATGTGGAATTACATTTAGATAGCAGAGATATCTTTTTTCTATTTTGGGTGATAGGGATAAATAATACTTAATCGAAAACGACAGGATGGTGCAAGTGAGATTCTGCGCTATTTAAATAATCTTTGAAAAATATATCAGCCGTATAAGAAAGGGCGGAGAATTATGCAATTTTCTAAAGAAAAGCTGTTACCAAATGGCTCTATTGTTCTGTTAAAAGGAGGGACAAAAAAGGTTGTAATTTACGGGAGAAAACAACTACTTATGGTTGAAGAACCGGTTATGTATGACTACATAGGCTGTTTTTATCCAGAAGGATATATTGATCCTGATTATACATTTGTATTTAATCAGGATGCTATTGAAGAAATTATATTTGTAGGTTTTATAGATGAGGAAGAAGAGGCATTTGTAGGATTGCTTAATTGAATAGGATCTAGAAACAGGTGATCTTCAAATTTTGATAAAACTAGCAATCTCCACGCCGAAATTGGTTAAATTATAAGGGGGAAAAGCTGGTCACGAAAATGATGAAGAGATTACTATTTTCAAATCAGTTGGTTTGGCTGTAGTAGATACTATCGTTGCGAATTATTTGTATGAGAAAGTAGTGGAGCGCGGGATGGGATTGAGTTTTGAGGGACTGCCTTTTGGTGGTCTTTTTTGCATAAAATCTTGTAAAGTAAGAAAAAGTTGAATATTAATATTCTAATATTCAATAGAAAGATAAAATGTTTTAAAGTTCAAAATAATACATTATAATATATTTAGTAAAATTAACCAATTTATATTTTGCTCATTATGTATTAAAGGGGAAATGAAAATGGCTGGACAAATTCGTATGTCACCAGAGGAGCTTAAATCGAAAGCAGCTCAATATGGACAAGGTGCAAATCAAATTGAGGACATTTTAAGTCAACTACAAAATTTACAAAATGAATTAAGAGGAGAATGGGAAGGTCGTGCTTTCGAAGGTTTTGATCAACAGTTCAATCAATTAAAGCCAAAAGTACAAAACTTCGCACAGCTATTACAAGAAATTAATATGCAGCTTAATAAAACTGCAGAAGCTGTTGCTTCTCATGATGAAGAATTATCACGTAATTTCGGTTTGAAATAAAAATTGTCATACTCTATATAACAGGCATTTCAAATGAGCCATACAGCTTATAGTGTATGGCTCATTTGATTGCATGCCCAACTTAGCTGGACACACGTTTAAAAAGAGTGATATTAATAGGGAATTTTCATATATTTATTGGGATTTTTTGGCATCTTCTGAAAATTAGAGAAAGGATTTGAGTGATGGGACAATTTCAAAGTAATTTTCAAACGGCACAACAAATTGCTACGCAGATGAGAACAGCTTCGAATATAATCCAAAGTGCAACAAATCGTTCTATAACAAAGGCGACGCGTACAACACTATCTGTTAATTCAAAAGCACAAGAAGCGAATCAACAAATGTTAGATTTTACGAAACAATTTTCCACTGCCTTTCAACAAGCGGTCGATAATATTCATTCAGTAGCCCAAGAGTTTGAGAGAATGGATAACGAACTTCACAACACTTTTCGCTAATGTGACAACCTACGTAAAGGTAAAATAGTAGGAGGAATATAATGAGTCAAGATATTGAAAAACAAATCAATCAAGTAAATCAAAAGTTAAGAAGTGTATTTGAAGAACAAGACCGAAATCAATCCGCGATTCACATTCAGGAGCAAGTGGAAGCAGATTTTTATGAATGGAGAGGTCGAAACCATCGTTTGTTTGATCGAATTTTAGGAACTTGGCATGGTGATAGAGAAATGTCTCAATTTTTTATGAATACATATCAAGAGGCACAACATATTGAACGAAAAGTCACATTTGAATTAGAAAACCAAAAAGAAACGTTGCTTAAAGAAAGACGAAACCTTAGTGATTTAGAAAACGACCTTT
The DNA here is from genome assembly GCF_008368855.1 of Bacillus sp. TE8-1. NCBI lineage: Bacteria > Bacillati > Bacillota > Bacilli > Caryophanales > Bacillaceae > Bacillus > Bacillus sp. TE8-1. Next base: position 185,480 of record NZ_QPET01000028.1, read on the forward strand.
CCTATCAACAACAATTAGCGAGGGAGGTCAATGCATGAGCTTAAATATGTATTTAGGAGAAGTACAAGGCCAAACTCAAAGTATGAATGCTGTATGTAACGCTACTATTCAAGGTATGGAACAAGTCATTCAGTCAATTGATGCCTTTGCAATTGATACTGTTCTACAAGGACAAACTTATAGCAGTGCAAAATCATTTTTTGTACAAACCTTTCGTCCTTTAGCGCAAGGAATCATTTATCTGTGTGAAGAGTTAATTCGCCAGAACGATGCTTTTCCAAGTCAATTTCAATCACAAGTCGCTTCCACAGATGTAATTGAACAAGAAATATTAGAACAAATTCGAGAAATTGACCGAATGAAAGCAAGTATGGAAGCCATCAGTCAAGCTATGCCAATCCCAGGTATGGACGCTATGGCGAATCTTTTTACTGTGATGAGGAAAAAACTGCAAGAAAAGCTGGATCATTTGTATCAATTCAATCAGACCTCTAGTAATAATTATAGTACAGCACTTCAATTAGCAGCTAGTATTGCTGCAGGTCTTGCGGAAGTTCAAAGTGGAAAAGGCTTTAGTCCTGCAAGTGGTACATTTAGTACGCAAGGGTTGAATATGGATTGGACGGGGCCTATTCAAAAAATTACAGCAGATAAAGCTCGTGAAGTTGATAATTTGATTAAAGAAAGAACAAAGCATGAAAGGTTGAATAAGGATTCTGAAAAAGTAGATAATAATAATAAATTTGCTACTAAATTAAATAGTATTGTCAATAAAACTAGTAGTTCGGATAATCATATTGTGTTTAAAAATTCTGGTGGATTAGGTGTAGAACCAGATAAAAAAAGTGGTGCTTTTGCTCAAGCTTTTAAATATGAAACGGATATACAGCTTCCTAAAGATATGGATACTTTTTCTAATGATTTAACATCTTTTAATAAAATTGGTGGAGAGGTTAAAGGAGCTGTTGTAGATGCTGGATTTAAAGTTGAAGATTTTACTATACATGAGCAATTGCTTAGAGCTGAAGTTAAAGCTCAGTTTGGTGGGGGAATTGGTGGAGAAGCCAAGGCTGGGGTAACTTTTAATGATCTTGGTGTAGATCATGATTTTGGAAAGGCTCATATAAAAGTAGGAAATGCTGAAGCTGGTTTTGAGGCTAAAGATGGTCATATTGGTATTGGTGCGAAAGCAGATTTAGTTAAAGGTGAAGCAGAACTTAAAGTTCCTATTCCTTTTATTGATTGGAAAGTAGTTGTTGGTGGAGAGGCAGCTTATGGTAGTATTGGTGGAGAGGCTAAATTTGGATTAATGAATGAAATTGATGTTGGTCTTGGAATAGGTCTAGGGGTAAAGTTTGGAGTAGAAAAGGATTAAATAGTTTTATTTAATTAATGTTAGGAGGATAAAGTTTGTTTTCTTTAGATGTATTTAAGAAGATTTTATTGATTTTTTGTGCTATTGCTGTTCCATCTAGTTTGTTAGCTATATGGTTTGGAGCAGATGCTACGTTTAATGAAAAAATTGTTTTATCTGTTGTATTTTGTTTAGTAATGCCATTATCTATTTTTATATTTTATAAGATTGTTTCATTTTTTTTTAAGAAATCTCATTCTTCAAAGAAATATTAATTTTTTATAATTTAGTTAGGAGGAACTTTTAATTATGGAAGATAGATATATGCCAAATTTATTTATTGGAGAAGATTTATTACCAATTGGTTCTGTGGTTCTTGTTGAAGGAATTAATCAACCTCTTATGATTTACGGTAGAAAACAGGGACAAGTGAATGAAAATAAAATGTGGGATTACGTGTCTTGTCCATATCCTCATGGGAATTTGTCTAAAGAATACAATGTATTTTTTAATCATAATCAAATTGCTAGTTTATTTTTTAAAGGTTTTGAAACAGTCGAAGAGTTAGAGTTAAGAAATAAACTAGCAAAATTTTAGTGAAAAGGTAGATTAATTATATGTTTTCAGGATTTCAATGGTTTCCTAAAAGATGGGGAAAAAGAAAAGTTTCAGAACAGTTTCATCAATCAAAGTTTGCTGATGAAGGTAAAGGTATTTTGATTACTATTTATGCTATAGATTTGTATTTTATATCTATTCCTTTAAAGGTAAAAAAATATAATTAGTTTTAATCATAAATATATTTTTTATTTGAAGGTTAGAGGATTACCCCTAAAATGTGAATTTACAATATTAATTTGTTGCTAGTCTTAAAAATGAATAACTTTAACATCAATAAAGATTTTGAGATAAGTCATACGAGATACTTGTAAACCTTAGCTGAAGTGTAAAATTAATTAAATATCTATCAATAGAATAAATCATATTGATAGATATTTAATATTGTAAATCTGCAAGTTCTTGATGTTATTTCAGTTTTTTATTAATTTCAATATATTTTAGGTTCATGAATACTTACTGGGGATATTATTAGAAATGTGTATTGAATTAAATACAAAGTGTATCTAGTATATTGTCTTTTTCTTCCTTGTTGATACCAATATATTTCAGTGTAATTTATAGGGTGCTATAATTGAGTATTTCGTGTAACATAGTGACACCTTTTATTTATAGAACCAATAGCCGAAGCTTTTGCGCATGGTGTGAGTCCCAATAGATTCGATACCAGCAAAATCTTTGGCTTTTTTAAATTTTTGATAAGTCTAGATCTTATTAATTGGTTGATCTTTTTTTCGAGAAGGGAAAAATATTTCACAGAAGGTGTAAAATGGGATGTTGATTTAGATGGTGATGGTGAAGATAATAGTATTAAGGATAGGGTGAAAACGGGTTCGAAAAAAGCTTGGTCAACAGTTGCGGGGTGGTTTAATTAACATGAAAAAAAATACAGATTTTAATAAAAAAGCTTTTGAATATTATGTGGCTCTTTATGCTGTAAATGATATAAGATCGACTATAATTACTCTTGTGATTGGGATAGCAGATATATTTGTGCTTTTACCTGCTTTTGCGAATCCTGTTCAACCGATATATATGTACATAATAGTTCCACCAGTTGCTTTTTTAAATGTATGGGCAATATGGATTGTTATAAATCCTAGGAAGCGACAATTACAATACACTCTATTTCGTGGGGTATTTGGCATCGTATGTTCAGTAGGATTATTAGTTATAACCCAAAAGTTTGCATATGGAATGTTAGGATTACAAACTCCTATCTATTTTATTTTTTCGGTTGGTTTGTATATTTTTGCTTTGCATTATTATTATAAAAATCATATTAAAAAACTTCAGGAATCAATCAAAAAATCAAAATCATCGAAAAAAAACTCTAGTTTTGGAGTAGTGGCTTTTGTAGGATTGGGTCAACTCATTGCTAATATCAGTCTTGGTTTTGCAACACAAAAGATGGTAGCAATTGTATTAATGTGTGTATACTCCATGCTTTCGTTTATGTTGTTTCATTTCATTATGGAACTCCATAGGTACTATTATTTAAGGAAGCATATAGAAGATGGGGGTAGAACACATGAAACCTTTTAAAGAGGTTTATTGAATTTTAAGTATTGTGATTTATGGAAGGAAACAAAAACTTATGGTTAAAGAACCTGTGATGTATGACTATATTGGCTGTTTTTATCCAGAAGGAGGAAAGCTGATATGCAAGCATTTAAAGTTGGGAAATTAGTCACATTCGTTGCAATTATAATACTTCTTGTAGTTGCTATTTTATCTCCTTACAACTTATTTAAAAAGATTTATTTTATTATTGGTGTTCTTATTATTGGCGCAATTTCACTTGGTACAAATAAATTTTTTGAACTGATACACAGTAAATTTAATAAGAAATGATATTACTTATGTGATAGGGAAATTCCCCTCTAAATCCTTAATGATTTAGAGGGGAATTTCTACAATATGATTTTACTGGATTACGTGGAACTAAATTAGCCCATCACCATATTGGTGGTGGTCAAGCTGTTGGTGTTCCGCTGCCACTACATCCTGGTTTTTGAGGGGTTCATAACGCAAAAAAAGCGATTGGAGCATGGGTGAAAGATGCAGGATATGTAGAAATGCTTCAGAAATGTATTGAACATCATACATTAGGCGGTAAATAAAAAATAAAAAATGAAAAATGAAAAATGAAAAATGAAATGGAAAATTGTTTTGATAAAATAATTAGAGAGTGGCAAGATTGTAATAGTTCATTACTAAAATCTTTATGGATAGAAGAAGCAGATACTTTTATCTATGAAGGAGAACCAGATATAGAGGGGTACGTATTCTGGAAACCGTTAGAAAAAAATATAATTCATGATTTTTCTAATATAGAAAAAGATTTGGGGATACAATTACATAATTCAATTAAAGAATATTATAATTCTTATTGATTTTTAGACTTTGGAGGTAATTATTTAGGTTATGCTTTTGAATTAAATCCTGTTATACCAGGAATTGAACTGCATGATTTTTATGTATCTTTACAAGGGTACCAAGGCGCACATGATAATCAACTGAATAATATTCCTATTGGTATGGAATTTAATGGTCTCTTGGTAGTTGTAGATAATGAAAATGGTACTGTTACAGGGAAACCAAATCAAGTTCCAAAAAAGTAAAAGGAGAATTATATGGATTTAATAGATTTTAAGAACAAAGGTCTTAAGTATGATTGGAAAACTATTTATACCGGTGTAAATAAAAAATATTTCGAACCGAATGTCATTTCTGATTATGCGGTGGAACTAATGGAAGCCGGTGATGATGAAGCTTTTGTTAATGAACTAGCTTGGGGAATAGATTCTAGTGATTTAGATAAAATTTTGTTTGAAATTAAAGATTTCCACTTTCCTAATCTAGAAGAAAATAGTGAAGAATTACAGAATGAGATAAGTAAACTCAGATTCGTTTACTTATCTAAGTTAAAAGAAAAGATTACTGATGAGGATGAACTATTAAATAGAATTGCAGAGTTTTATGATAGACATGATTATCCTGAAGATATGACAAGTTTTATTACTTATATGCCCCAAGATACCCCAACTACGAAGGAAGATTTGTTAAATAGGTTTTATAAATTTTTGGATTCAGAGAAAAAATTTATTGAATAGCTACTTTGCTAGATTCTGAGGGCAAGAAATGAATTTTTTGAAGAACAAGCCTTCTTTAAGGTTGAATATTTCAATGAACCATGTTATCTAGCTTGGAGTAAGTGAAGAGAAAGTTACATATGGAGAATGATCAACAAAAGAGACCTAACATTTGCGGTCTCTTTTGTTGATTTAAATTAAAAAGTATCATTTAAGTGGATGCCCTTTTGTACCTCTTACTTTACATACAAATAGGCTTCAATTGCTGATACATAGTATCTTTTATCCTTGCTGTTATGTACTTTGTATTGTGGCGCTCCATTCACAGTTACCTTTACATCAATGGTAAATCCTAATCTTACCTCTAAAGCACCAACAACATCTTTACCCTGCCAAGAAAGAGATTCATCGAGTTCAGATTAACGAAAAACATAGAATACATAATTTTAACTAGACTTATTATTAACTAGTGTATCCCCACCACCAAGCTCTGCCTCAATCTGCGAAGTCTTCGATGACTCATCCATACGCCAATACGTAATAAAGCTGATCGCGATACATCCAGCTACGTAGAAGTAGAATAGTGACTCCATTCCGATACTCTTTAGCCATAATGCGATGAACTCAGCTGTTCCGCCGAATATCGCAACTGTTAGTGCATATGGTAAACCTACGCCAAGTGCGCGAATTTCGGTCGGGAAGAGTTCTGCTTTTACAATTGCGTTAATTGATGTGTAACCAGTAACGATAATGAGGCCGACCATCATGAGTAAAAATGCTACGATTGGTTCTGTCGTTTTTTCCATAAAGAAGAAGATGGGCGCTGTTAGTAATGTTCCGAGAATACCGAATGCCATTAATAGTGGGCGGCGTCCAATTTTATCGGATAATAGCCCTGCAATTGGCTGAAGTACGACGAATATAAGTAGTGCGACAAAGTTAATCCAGCTTACAACTTCTTTCGGAAGGCCGACTGTGTTTACCATGAACTTTTGTAAATATGTTGTGTACGTATAAAATGCAACAGTGCCTCCTAATGTTAGGCCGACTACTGTTAATACTGCTTTCGGATGTTTCATAAGAGCGCGAATGGTTCCTGCGCTTTCACGTTTTTGTGATTTTATGTTTGAGAACTGCTCCGACTCATCCATCGTGCGGCGAAGCCATAATCCAGCTACTGCGCCCATCGCTCCAATAATGAATGGAATACGCCATCCCCAAGCTTTCATATCTGGTTCGCTTAGTAATTGCTGAAGAACAATTTGAACGCCTAACGCAACCATCTGTCCAGCAACGAGCGTTACATATTGGAAACTTGAATAAAAACCACGGCGTCCACTACTAGCCATTTCAGATAAATACGTTGCGGAAGTTCCATACTCTCCGCCGAGTGACAACCCTTGAAGTAAACGAGCAAGAACTAAAATAATTGGTGCCATAATACCGATACTTTCGTAACTCGGTGTACAGGCGATAATTAAAGAACCACCGGCCATAACCGTAATGGAAAGCGTTAATGCTGCCCGGCGTCCATGCCGATCCGCATAACGTCCCATTAATAAACTCCCAATAGGGCGCATTAAAAACCCAACTGCGAAAATAGCTGCTGTGTTCAGTAATTGACTCGTTGGATCTCCTTTAGGAAAGAACTCTGCTGAAAAATAAACAGCGAAAGCAGAGTAAACGTACCAGTCGTACCATTCAATTAAATTGCCGACAGAACCTTTGAAAATATTGCCGGCGACTCGGTTTGATTTTACTTGAGCCATACTAATTCCTCCTCTTGCTTATAAATAAAATAATAATTATGAAAGCGTGTTCATTGTAGTTGAATTGTACTGTTCTTTAAATGAAATCTCAATATTATGACAATTTTATTCTTTTTGTACTTTATGAACATGGATATTTTTAATAGTTGCTTCATTTTCAGTTTTGTCATAATAATAGAAAAAGGAGATTGATAGTTTTGAATATTTTATCAAAGGATATGAAATATGAAGAAATCACGCAAAGTGTCATTGCAAACGAAAATAGTAAGCTTAATTATCGCGTTAATTTTATTTGTCGTTCTCCTATTAGCGGGAATATTTGTTTACATTCAGTCCGTTGATACGAAGCGCCAAGTAGAACAGTTAGCACTGCAAACAGCGAAGTCGCTTTCTTTTATGCCTGCTATAAAAGATGCTTTTCAAAATAACGAGCATAAAAGTACGATTCAATCTATTGCGGAACAAGTTCGTGAGCAAGCTGGTGCAGATTATGTCATTATAGAAGATCGCTTTGGGGTTATGTATTCCCATTCTAATTCGGAGTTAATTGGCACAAAGAGTAACAACCCGTATAACTATGAAGCGCTCACTTTTGGCGGATACTATACGCTCGAAGGAAAGGGTTCAAGTGGCCCGGCTTTAATGGCGAAGGCACCTATTATTGTTCATAACGGAGATTACGATCAAGTAGTAGGCGTTGTGACAGTAGAGTTTTTAATAAAAGGTATTGAATCTAACATATTGAGTAGAACGAAAGAAATTATCCTCTTTTCATTAGCAGTATTATTAGCCGGCATTGTTGGTGGCATTCTTTTAGCGCGTAGCATCAGGAAAGATACACTCGGTTTAGAGCCGAATGAAATCGCAGCGTTATACCGGGAACGAAGCGCAATACTACTATCTATAAAAGAAGGGATTATCGCCATTGATCAAAATGGTTTTATTACGATGATGAACACCTCAGCAGAAGAAATGCTTCATGTAAATGATGATTATATGCAGCAGCACATTTCAAAAGTTTTACCGGAATTTAATATGGAGAGAGTGCTAGAAAACGATCAAGAAATCGCGTTTCAAGATAAGGTGTTTATTTTAAATATGACGCCGATACTCGAAAATAACAGTACGGTAGGTGTTGTATGTAGTTTTAGAGATAAAACAGAACTGCAAAACCTTGTGAACACAATATCTGAGGTAAGAAAGTATTCCGAGGACTTACGCGCTCAAACACATGAATTTACAAATAAGCTTTTCGTTTTATCAGGATTACTTCAGTTAGGACATTACAAAGAGGCGATTGAATTTATCCAGCAAGAATCTAACATTCATCAAAGCCAAAACCATATTTTATTCCATCAAATTCACGATGCGAAAGTACAAGCTATTTTATTAGGAAAAATCGGAACAGCATCTGAGAAGAAAATTGATTTTCATATTGAAGGAGATAGTGCGCTTCATCCATTACCAGACCATATAAAGGTGTCGCACCTCATTACGATCCTTGGAAACATAATCGATAATGCGTTTGATGCGGTGAGTGGGCAAGAGGAGAAGAGAGTTTCCTTCTTCGTTACGGATATAGGACACGATATTGTATTTGAAGTGATAGATAGTGGGATAGGAATACCGGTAGAAAAAATTACGACCATTTTTCAAAAAGGATTTTCAACGAAAGGAACTGATCGTGGTTACGGACTAGCAAACGTAAAAGAAATGGTAGATCTACTAGAGGGAACAATTGAAATTCAAAACGAGAAAAATGGGGGAGCTATTTTTACAATTTACCTTCCGAAAACATTGAAAGAAAGTACATGACAAACAGGGGGATGGACATATGTTGAAGGTTGCAATTGCAGAAGATGATTTCCGCGTCGCGCAAATTCAGGAAGAGTTTTTATCAAAAATAAAGGACGTAAAAGTGATTGGAAAAGCATTGAACGCGAAAGAAACGATGGAACTACTACAAAAGGAAGAAATCGATTTACTTCTATTAGATAATTACTTACCAGATGGAATTGGTACAGATTTATTACCACAAATCCATGCTGACTTTCCAAATGTTGATGTCATTATGGTAACAGCGGCGAATGAAAACTATATGTTAGAAAAAGCAATTCGAAACGGCGTAAGTAACTACCTTATAAAACCAGTCACGTTAGAAAAATTTGTTCGCACGATTGAAGACTATAAAAGAAAGAAGCAACTATTACATAGTAACAATGAAGTAAATCAAGCGCTCATCGATAATTTCTTCGGGACTTCGCAAACACAAGACATAAAAAACTTACCGACAGGTGTTGATCCGTTAACACTGCAAAAAGTGAAAGGGATTATAAAAGGATTCGAAGAGGGCATTACAATAGAAGAAATGGGCGAACAAATGGGGGCCTCCAGAACAACCGCAAGAAGATATTTAGAATACTTAGTAGCGACAAACGAATGCACAGTAGAGTACACATACGGTATTATCGGACGACCAGAACGAAAATACCGAATAGGACGAGGACTATGAAAAAACGATTATTACTATGTATATGGATCATGACAGGAGTAATAGCTGGTTGTTCCTCGGAAAAATCCCATACGAATAAAGTGAACATCGACAAATTAGAAATCGTTGCACCGAACGTTCAAGGAGCCGGATGGGACTTAACAGCACGAGCGATGCAAAAAACGCTAACAGAAGAAAAAATCTTCACAAAACCAATTACAGTCACAAACAAAGTAGGTGGCAGCGGTGATGTCGGATGGAAATATACGAAACAAAAAGGCGGTCACGTACTGGCGATTAACTCAAGCTTACTCATAACGAACAACCTACTAGGCCACAGTAAACTAACATATAAAGACTTCACCCCGCTCGCAACACTTGCGTCAGACTGGGAAGTCGTTGTCGTATCACAAGACTCAAACATAGAAAACGCAAACGAACTAATGGAACAACTAAAACAAAACAAGAAAAACTTCAAAATCGGCGTTGCCCCCGGCCTAGGAAACGACGATCACCTATCCTTCGTACAAGTAAGCAAAGCATTCGGCATAAACCCAGCCGAACTACAATTCTTCGTCTACGAAAACAAAGAAAAAATCATAAACGCCCTAACGAACAAACAAATAGGCGCCGCAACCATGACCCTATCCGAAGCCGAAAAACAATACAAAGCCGGCAAAATAAAAATACTAGCCGTATCCGCATCAAAACGACTAGACCGACTACCAGAAATCCTAACATGGAAAGAACAAGGAATCAACGTCATATTCCAGCACTGGAAAGGAATTATGGGCCCAAAAGATATGACGGAGGAAGAGGTTGCTTATTGGGATGATGTGATTAAGCGGATGGTGGAGAGTGATAGTTGGAAGGGGATTTTGAGGGAGCGGGGTTGGGAGGGGGTTTATAAGGGGAGTGGGGAGAGTAGGGTGTTTTTGGAGGAGAGTGATGAGTGGTATGGAGAGATGGTTGGTGGAGATAGAGGAGATAAGTAATTTTAGTGCTTTGTACTTATAAAATATCGATATCATTCTTAGTATATGCATTTATATAAATATTTCCCTTTATAAAAATAATGCGTTATTATAATTTTATAAGTTGAGATAGAAAGGGAAATAAAATGGATGTTAATAATATAGAGTTACCAGAATCACTAAAAGAAGTACTTTGGGACGGGTGGATACTCCTTGGTGTCATATTTATTATATGTACTCTGCTTGTAATTATTAGATCTTATATACCAGATGATATTCTACCTATAATTAAAGGTGCTATAGCATTAGTTATTTTAGGTGGGATATTTTATCTAGGTTATTAAAATAATTATTATAGTTTATGAGTGAAAAGGAGTTAAGATGGCTAAGCGAAAGAAAAAGCAAGATGAATCAATACTGGGATCTTTACTAGTTATTACGTTTTTCGGGGTGTTGTGGAAACCGGAATTTTTAGTACCAATAGTAATGGTATCGGCAGCAATTATATTATTATATATGTATGTGAATGTAAAAAAGCTAAGAGAACTTCGGCAATCAGGAATTTATGATATTGATAAAATGAGCGGACACCAGTTTGAAAAATATTTAGGAAGTCTATTTCCAGCTTTGGGTTATAAAACAGAGATTACTAAAGCATCTAACGATTTTGGTGCAGATTTAATTTTGAGAAAAAATGATAAAAGAATTATTGTACAGGCAAAACGCTATAAGAATAACGTTGGAATTAAATCTGTTCAGGAGATTGTTAGTGCAAAAGAATTTTATAAAGCTGATGAAACATGGGTTGTTACAAATAGTGAATTTACAGCTGCAGCATACAAACTCGCTAAAGTGAATCGAGTTGTATTAATTAATCGAGAGAAACTTATTAAGTTAATTAGTCAGGGCAAACGAGAAAAGAGAAATTAGTGATACAAAAGGTCAGGTATAGACTTATGGAAAAGGCACTATGAAAAGTGTCTTTTTGTTTTGGATATAGAAAAATAATCCAGAAAACTTATATTTTAGTATATAATTTAAAATGAGAATGGCGTGTAATAATATTTTTAATAGTAAAAGAGAACTTTTGAACATTTTTTATTATTGTAATTTATTTGTTTATATATATATTTAATTTATATGAATAACGAACACGCATAATATGAAAAAAGAGGGGATTCTTGTGGGTTTACATATTATACCGAATGATTTGCCGAGCTTAACTCCAGGTGAGAGAAAAGTACTTGAAAAGGTTCGGTCTTTATATAAAGATGTGCAAAGAGAAGCGTATTTATATATTCAGCCAAGGATTAGACATTTAGAACCTGATTTTATTTTAATTGATTCACAAAGAGGGGTAACAATCTTTGAAGTGAAGGATTGGGAACTTTCTTACATTAGTAGAGCGGATAGAAGAAAAGTAGATTTAGCAGATGGGAAACAGGTAGATAATCCGTTTTGTAAAGCTAACTTATACCATACTGCAGCACAGAGATTATTTAGTTTGCAAGATGTTTTAAAAAATGAACGGAACGAATTAAAGTTTAAATTACATACTAACGTTATATTTCCGTATCTTCATTCTAATAAAATTGAAGAGAGTGGATTAGATCAAGTATTTAATCAGCCACCAGCACAGTGTATTTCATCTGATATGTTAAGTACAGTAAATATAAATCAATTATTTAAAAATGAATTTAGTTTCGTAGAAGAAGATGAAATTATTGCAATACGAACGCTATTATTCCCAGAAATTAAGGTTAGTTGTAGCGATAATCAAATTAGTACAAAAGAATTAATTACAGCACTAGATGCAGAGCAAGAGCGTTTCGCGAAGCGTGTACCGTACGGTCACTATATGGTAACTGGAGTTCCGGGTAGTGGGAAAACGGTTTTATTGCTAGCTCGTGCAATTCATCTAGTACGTGAACATCCAGAGTGGAAAATAAAAATATTAACGTATAATAGATCGTTAAAAACAAAAATTGAGAACAAATTGAATTCTTTAGCAGCTGATCTTGCTTTTATGAATGTGCGCTTGGAGAATATAGATGTTAGCACTTTTCATAAATTTGCGCTAGATACAGCAAGTATATGTGTACCCCAAAAAAATACAGTGAAGTGGTGGAATGAAGAATTGCCGGAAGTAGCTATACAGCGAGCTCAATCATCATATGATGCTGTTTTAGTGGACGAATACCAAGACTTTCTAGATGATTGGATTCGATTATGTGTGAAGTCTTGTAAAGAACATACGTATGTTAATAACCAAAAGGAAACTGTTACTGGGATAAATTTATTTTTAGCAGGAGATAGACTCCAGAGCATCTATAACAACTCAGATCATAGTTGGAAGAGCTTAGGTATTGATATGCGCGGGAGAAGTTCTTTATTAAAGAAATCTTATCGTGCCGGTAGTCAACATATAGATTTAGCCCTTAATTTCTTGAAACAAGAAAAGAAATTGGAAGAGGAAGTAAATAAATTTTATTGTCCAATGAGCGAACTATCTTTTGAGAATGAAATGAAAGATGGAGTTAGTTTTATTGAAGGATCATATGAAGATATTAGTAATAAAGTTTACGAGCTTATTAAGCGCAAGGGCTATAAGCCAGAAGATATATTAATTTTGTGTAGAGAAGGAAAAGATTGTGAGAATATACAAAAGAAATTAAATCGTGAGATACGTCAAAAAGTAAAAGTTACAAAAAATATTACTGAAGGACATTTAATTATAACAACATATCATTCATCAAAAGGTCTTGAGGCACCAATTGTCTTTTTAGTTGATGTGGACAAGTTTGAAAGAATGGAGCTTGAACAAAATGATATTAAACTACGTAAGCTATTATATGTAGGCATGACAAGATCATCTGAGCATTTATACATTCATGCTGGAAGTTATGATAAACCTTCCTTTGGACAAGTATTAAGGAACGAAATATCTTGAGGATATCCTTGAAAATCTAAAGAGGAGTATAATTGAACTGAATGTTAAAACATTAAAGGTGTAGGACGGGGGAATTATGATGATACATACTTTAGTAAGGGGACAAAAGATAGATGTTGCAAAGAATCATCCAGAGATGAAAGGGTTACTGGTAGATTTAACTTGGAATGCCCCGATGAATATGGATGTAGATGCATCAGCTTTTTTAGTAGGTTTTAATGGGGAAATTACTAAAGAAGAGGATTTCGTTTTTTATGGACAACCTTATTCTAGTTGTCGATCGGTTCAATTAAATCAAAATATCGCAAATGGAAGTAAACAAAGATTTTCGATAGATTTTACTCATATAAAAGATGAGGTACAAAGGATTGTATTTTCGATTACAATTCATAATGCTGAAGAGAAGAAACAGGCGCTACGAGATGTTTCCTATATTCATTTGAAAATAAACAACGCACAATCAGGATTAGAAATTATTCATTTTCCTATCACGTATGCATTTACAGATGAAAGTGCCATTATTGTTGGAGAGCTGTATCGACATGGGGGAGGATGGAAATTCAATCCTATTGGAGCTGGCTATTTTGGTGGGTTAGCTGCATTATGTAAAAATTTTGGGATAGAAATCGCAGATGATGAAAAACAAACTGTTCCCCCTGTAGAGAAGAAAATAGTTCCTACTCCGCCTCCAGTACAAACAACTATTAATGTAGTGAAGGTTGAATTGAAGAAAAAACAATCTATAAATATACAAAAATCTAAAATAGTAACAGCTACTTTAGAATGGGAAACAAATAAAGATTTAGACTTATACTGTTTTTATGTAACAACGAATGGAGAAATAGGAAAGGTTTATTATAAAAATCTAGGTTCGTCTAAAGTTTCACCTTATATTGTGTTAGATGGGGATTCGCAAGAGCCAGGAAAAGAAACAATTCGTATTTATCGACCAGAAGCTTTGAAATATGTTTTATTTGCTGCGTATAGTGCTGTAGGCAATGGGGTAGGTAGTTTTTATTCTATGAGGGCAAAAGCTGTTGTCGATAATCATATGGGAAGCGTTGTAACAGCACCGTTATTAGAAATAAATGACCATGCTTATTGGGTGTGTATTGCTCATATTGATTTCACGAATTCAAATGAGATGAAAATTTCACATGTAGAAAGCTACTCAAAAGACCATTCAGAGGCTTCACCACTCTTGTACGAGAATGGAAAATTCCGAATGGATGTTGGGCCGATCGAATTTAAAAATGAAGAGGATTATCAGAAGTATTTTAAATAATAGAGTAGAAAATCATACATCATATTGTATGATTTTTCTTTTATACATAGTTTGGTAAAATAGTGGTAATTGTAATTAATTGTAACGGTGGGGATGAAAATGTTAGAGCAACTCATAATGGAATTAGCTAAGTCAATAAAGCAGGTTGAAGATATAAATGGTGATAAAACTTATTTGGTTATAAACAAAGATGATAAAGGATTAGATGTTCAAACTAAAACTTCAAGTGGACAATATGCAAAGGAAGAAGAAGCACGATCTTATTTTAACGTGAGTTTTGAGCTTCTTAAGGATGCTTGGGGAAAGCTTATCGCTATGCGAACGGTAAAGAGTGAGGATTTCGGACAAGTGAGTGAATGTAATACTTTCTTAGTAGCATTCTTTTCACACCTTCCATTTGTGGATGTAAGGGAATCGGGGGCTATTACATTTAAAGAGTTCCAAACTGATAATTTACCATGTGAGCAGTATCATAAAGTTGTTGGATTTTTGGAAGAGGTAATAAACGATACGTACGATCCGAAAAATTTAAGTGATCACATTAGTGGTAATTTGTATAGAGTTAAATCTAAAGGAAGACAAGATTTAAGGTTACTGGGATTTTTAAATGATAATCATGATATTGATACGTCTTTATTAAATGAATACATTGGAGAAAAGAGTAAGAATGATGTTATTCGAAAGCTAGTTTTAAAGCAGGAGTATTTTCAAATTGCTCTGTTTGTACTTAATCTTTTAAGAGTGTATCCGAGGGCTGCCAAGAAGGCTACTTTAGTGGATTTAGCGATGACAATCGTCCGAAACTCTAGAGGAGATAATTTAATGCTAGAATCATTAGCGAAAGAGCGTACGCATAATCTCTTAATGTGGTCTGAGAAATTGGAAATAATTAATGCTGAATGGATTCCAGCCGAACAATACATAAAAAAGAGTGAAGAAAAGGGCGGTAATATGAGTAGTAGTTTACGTGAAGGCTTTTTAAAGATACTGAAAGAATATTTGGATGCAAAAACAGAAAAATTTGCAGGACATAAATTAGGATTAACAGTCCGAAATGATATAGCAACGGAAATCATTCGTTTACCATTTATAAATGAGAAGCAGTACAGTGTGATAGGGTCAGTCGGAAAAGGGAATTGGGCGACAGTTCCATGGATTGCACTAATGCATAGAAGTATTACAACATCGACACAGAGAGGGTATTATATCGTCTATTTATTTAGTGAAGATATGCAACGATTGTATTTGACCATTGGACAAGGTGTGACAGAAACAACTAAAGAAGAGATGCAAAAAATTAAAGAAGAGATTCGTGAACAAATACATATGTCCCAAAAGGTGAAAAAAGATGATGAGATTTTCCTAGGTACAAGCCCAAAAGCAAAAGGCTATGCAAATTCAACAGCAGCTTATATTGCGTATGATGCTAATAAAATGCCAAGCGAAAAAGAGTTAGTAGAGGACCTAGAAGAAATGCTTCGCTATTATGAGGGATACATAGCTTATAAAGAGGAAGGAACGAAATATGAAATGATTTATGAGAGGAAAGAAGTCTATTTAGATCAGCAATCCATTATTGATCATGTGTCTTCTTATATTCAAAGTAAAGGTTTCTTTTATGAGAAAAAGGATCTTATTAATTTCTTCCTTTCGTTAAAGACGAAGCCGTTTGTGATTTTATCAGGTATTTCGGGTACGGGGAAAACGAAAATTGTTCAGTGGTTTGCGGAGAGCTTAGGGGCCACGGAAGAGAATGGACAATTTACACTTATTCCGGTTCGACCTGATTGGAGTGATAGTTCTGATTTGCTTGGTTATGTGAACCTTCAAGGGGAGTTTCAAGAAAGACCGTTAATTAAAGTTCTTGAAAATGCAGATGCAAACCCAAATAGGCCGTATTTTGTAGTGTTGGATGAGATGAATTTAGCGCGAGTGGAATACTATTTTAGTGA
Source organism: Bacillus sp. TE8-1 (assembly GCF_008368855.1). Lineage (NCBI taxonomy): Bacteria > Bacillati > Bacillota > Bacilli > Caryophanales > Bacillaceae > Bacillus > Bacillus sp. TE8-1. The sequence continues at coordinate 201,968 of NZ_QPET01000028.1, forward strand.
TTTTTTAAGTGTAATTGAAAGCCGTAAATGGAAAGATGGAAAAATTGTTACGTCACCAGTGCTTCCAGAATCCATTACGAATAAGCACATTACGATCCCAGCAAATGTATATATTATCGGAACGGTAAACATGGACGAAACGACACATCCTTTAAGTAAGAAAGTATTAGATCGTGCGAATACAATTGAGTTTAATACCGTTAACTTAGATTATTTTAATTTCTTAATGGATATAGAAGAGAAGGAAGCTGAAGTTGTTTCTAATAGCTCTTTAGCAACCGAGTATCTTCATTTAAAAGAATGCTTTAAAGAAAATGAAGACCTTGTGAGAAATATATCGACTATTTTAATAGAAATAAATAAATCACTGGAATCAGTTGGGGCTCAAGTTGGATATCGTATACGAGATGAAATTTGTTTCTATATGGCATACAACGAAAAAGGAAAGTTATTATCGTTTGATGAAGCACTTGATTATCAAATATATCAAAAGATTTTACCACGTCTTGCAGGTAGCGACGGAAGAACAGAAGAGGTATTAAAGCAGTTGTATATATTATGTGCAAATGAGGAATATGATAGTGGCAACAATGATGCTTTATATGCTAAATATCCTCGTTCTGCTAATAAGCTGTCTCATATGTTAAGGAGGTTCGAGTATGATGGTTTCACCTCTTTCTGGATCTAATAATGAGATAGAGCTAGTTAAGATTGAAACAGAGGAGCTATCATTGACGATTAAAGGGAATCCTTATCATGAAAAATATGAGAGTTTAAAAGAATATCACGCTATGAGTGCGGATGAAATGATGTATTTTCATGTAGATGGTAAGACAGAATCCGTTGCCGTATTTGATGCGAGATTGCAGAGATTAGATAAATGGAACGAACATCCGCCGATCTTTTTTGAAAATAGGAGTTATCAGCTTGTTGTTGTTCCGAAAAATAACAAGCAGCTCTCCTTTTATCATGAACATCCAGGATTTCGAAAACAAATTAGTTCCATTCAAATGGGTTCACTTCACGTGTTAATGGGGAATCTTTCGTTTCCAAATGAAGTAGGAAATACAACGTTTGAAATTAAAGATGATATAGATAATTTATTAACTGTTACATTTGAAGTTTTCCCGGCAAAGCTTGATTATAAGGATGATTACAGAGCTTTATTAGATGAAGTAAATGATGAGATTTATAATTTAGCGTTTCATTTACTAAAGAGAACTTACTTAGGAGCATCTGCAATTTACGCTACAAACCCATCGAAGAGTGAGTTTTATCGTATTTTAAATGATTCCTTTGAGCGGTTTATGAAGTCGATCTCTCATATTAAAAGACAGCCGCATCATACGCTTATGACTAGACATCAACTAGTACGAGGAGAAAAAATTCGTAAATTGGATTCTCTCGGAATGAACTATTTGCGAAAGCGACCACACTTATTGCAAGGAGAAAACAATATACCGACTAAAGGGATTACAGCTTATAAGGAAGTTTCTTATGATACGCTGGAAAATCGATTTGTTAAATGGATGATTCAAAGAGTTGTACATAAAATAGATGATTTACTTAAAGCACTAAAGGAAAAGTCTAGATATACACGTGGTGAAACTGATGAAGATTTGCTGGAACGTGTAAAAAATATGAAGTATCGAATGAAAAATGAATTGAACGATCCGTTTTGGAGAGCAATCGGAAAATTAGATCGCTCAGTCTTTTCGCTCGTTATCCAAATGGCAGCAGGCTATAGAGATGCGTATCAAATTTTCTTAATGCTATCGCGAGGTTTAACTTTAAGAGGACAAATTTTCAAAATGTCGGTAAAAGATGTTGCAAGGCTATACGAATACTGGACGTATTTAAAACTTGGACAAATTCTATCTAAAAAATATATACCGCTCCATCAAGACGTTATTCAAGTTAAACAAGATGGTTTATACGTAACGCTTGATGAAAGTAAAACTGCAAAAAGAACGTTCAAGCATCCAGTCACTGATGAAGTAATAGAACTGTATTTTCAGAAAAGAAACGGTAGACTGCCAACAGTTACACAAAAACCAGATACGATGCTCGCTATTGAGAAAAAGGGAAAGGACTATCAATATCAATACATTTTTGATGCGAAATACCGAATTGATTTTGCTGAAAGCTCTCATTATAAAAGGAAGTATGGCACCCCTGGTCCAATGGAAGAAGATATTAACACAATGCACCGTTACAGAGATGCATTAGTAGTGGAACAAGAGGGGCCTTTTGAGCGAACAGCTTACGGAGCGTACGTACTATTCCCGTGGAACCAAGAGGAAGCGTACGAGAACCATCCATTTTATAAAAGTATCGAAAAAGTAAATATCGGTGGCTTTCCATTCTTACCAAACGCAACAAGACTAGTCGAACAGTTTCTAGACCATCTCATTGAAAAAAGCCCAGAAGAAATTATAAGAGAAGGCATCCTTCCAAGAGGCACAAAAGAAGAATGGCACTCCTCGCTAGAAGAAAAAGTATTAGTGGGCATCGTGAAAACTGAAGCCGACTATGAAGCATATAGAAAAGAAGGCTTATACCAGTTACCGGTCACACAGTTAAAACCAGGATGGCAAGAAGCGAAGTACATAGCATTATATGCACCGAAAAAATGGCACGGAGAAAAAGGTGGCATTCAATACGTAGCCAAAATCAAACACATTCAAATGCCACAAAACGATGAGTATATACATTTCGAACTAGAGCCATGGAAAAAACTAGACCACCTCATCCGCCCAGTAGGATACGGCATTCAAACATACACAATAACAACTATGTCATTATTAAAAGAAGTGCAAGAACTCCCAGAACTCTTTATGAAATCAAAAGAAGAACGAACTCTTTGGAAAACGCTGCGTCGTTTTACGAAGCAAGTTAAGGTGGAACTGGATCATAACAACTTAGATGAGGCATCTTCTATTAAGAGTTATTATGTGCAGGATGTTCAGATTTGGGTTGATTATGAGAATGAGGTTGTTATGGTAGGGAGAGATGGGCGAGTTAAAGAGGTGCCTTTGGAGTTGGTTGTTGGGAGAGGTTCGGTGTTGTTTAGGGAAGTTTTAGAAGTATTAAGTGTTGGGGAATAGCGAGTAGATTCAAAGGCGATTAAGTTATGGATAAGAGACCGAATTTATTTTTACATGGAACAAGTGAATTTTCGCAAGATGTTTTTATTTGTTGGCTAGCAGAGTGGGCGCCCCCGATGAATGCTTATATAAAGCCAGTATAGGCTTTATTAGAAGAATATATGATTTACATAAAAAGACCTTTCCAGCTGCTATTAAAGAAATTAAGATTACGAAACAATTTAAAGGTTTAGATATATTTATTGAAATTAACGGTAATCAGGCTATTTTAATAGAAGATAAAACATATACAAAAGAGCATTCTAATCAATTAAAGCGTTATTATGAAGAAGTGGCTAAACTAAAAAGATATAATGAATGTGATCTATTACCTATCTACTATAAAATAGGTAATCAAAGTGATTATTCAGCAGTAATTGATGCTAAATATGTGTTGTTTATAAGAGAACAAATGCTTGAATTTTCACAAGAGAATATAGATAGAGGAGTTCAAGATCAAATATTTTTAGATTACTATCTTTATTTAAGAGAATTAGATCAAAAATATGATTTGTATAAGATTCTTCCGTTAAGTGAATGGAAGGGTGAGACTTGGGAAGGATTTTATGAGGAGTTAAAGCAACGTGGAATCAAAGGTCAGTATGGGCATGTAGATAATCCGAATGGTGGATTCTATGCCTTTTGGTGGAATGAACAAAAAGATAGTGATTGTAAGTAGTATTTGCAGTTAGAAGAAGGAAGGTTATGTTTTAAGATACACGTTCCTGATAAGCATAGAAGAAAAGAACTTCGGGATAAGTGGAGTAAAGCGCTAATTGAACGAAGTCATAATTATTTTTTTAATGTTGAGAGACCTAAGTTTGGTAATGGTTGATTGGATAAAGCATATTGTTTATTTGTAAGCAATGCGAATTTGTTAGTGTAGCAATTTAAATGACGATCCCATACCATATCAATTCAGATGTAATATATTCTATAGACTCAGACAAATTATGGGGAACGGTTGTTTTTAGGGATTTTCGTGTTTTTGTAACATCTCTTAATCCTAAATATTTTTCTTTTATCAGTAAAGTTTGACCAATTTATGACTAGTGTAGATAAGATAATGAATAATATTAAGAACTAGACCATGTCAAGTTTAGTTTGATTTTTAACACCATTTAATTGAGAGAGTAACAGAACTCATCTGTCATGCATTTTTTGAGAATGGTATTATTGAAGTATATCGAAAGAAGTGTTTATGCTTTGTTGTTTTTTTCCTTCTCTCTTGACCCGATCTGATTTGTTAGGAAATAGTTAATTGAGGTTCAAAATATAAAATACAAAAAAATATATTTCTACACGGCAATTGAAGAAGGAAATCAAAACGTTATTTAATCATTCATTATAAAAAGAAGTGAATCCATATGGATATTTTGTAATCCACTAAGCTCGCTAACAGAAAAATAAGTCTTTCTGACTAATTAATTACACTCCCCATGATATTTTAGATTCATGATTTGCTTTTAATACCTTCTGAATTTCTTGTTATATTGAATTGGACAGACATCGAGTAGAAATAGTATCTCTGAAATACTAAAATTCAAGAATTGTTAATTATGTTCCAACCAATTTTTAATAAATTTCCCGCCATATTGTTTCGCCGCCCATTAGCTTATCTGAAACATAAGTTTTGGTTACATAAAAAAACTTTATTTAATTACACTGTCCATTTACTTTAAAGAGTAATTGATAATGTAATTTAATTGGACTAAATCAGCTTAAACAACTTGTCCAAGGATTAAGATTTATGTGTTATAGTTAATAATATGAAGGTGGAAATGATCTAGGAGGGTTAATATATTGATTGATTTAAGCAACAAAAAAAGTGTAGCTAACTATTTTATGAAAATTGGTTATGAAGATAATTCAATTTTTGATTTTGATAAATCTATATTTGATTTTAACTATAATTGGCTTTATAAAATGCATATGCTTACTAATACAGATGATTTTAAAATATGGTTATTTGAGATCGATGAACTTAAAACAGAAAATATGAACATGATTGCACATCGGTTACATAGAAGAAACCCGTTTGACTACAATTTGCTGATTTTTACGGATAACAATTATAAAAATACCGTTTTTTTACACTACCATAAAGATAATGATGGAAAAATAAAAATACGTCGATTGAGAATTGAAAAAAACAGATTAACTGCCACAGACAACAGAATACTAACTGAGATTAAAATTGCTGGAAAAGACATTATTGATGACCTAGATATTGCAAAAATCCATAAAGATGCTTTTGATATAGAACGTGTTACAGATAAGTTTTTTGAAGAATTTAAACAACAGATTGAAAATTTCTCTAAAAATATTCATGGTTTAAACTCCCCAGAGGAGAAAAGAAACTATACTTTGCTTTTAATAAGTAGATTGATTTTTCTCTACTTTGTACAGAAAAAGGGATGGCTTAACGGTGTTCAAGATTATCTTTATGATCGCTTTTTACACTGTGAAGAAACTGGAAAGGGTTACTTTGAGGAAATCCTAAAACCTTTATTTTTTGAATGCTTAAATACACCATTTGAGTATAACTTACTGGAACACTATGAAAGAAGTCAAAAGGCAAAAAAACTATATGAAAATTATAAACCTGTAATTGAGGACTTGGAAATTAACGAAAAGTTTAAAGGAATACCTTATCTAAATGGTGGGTTATTTGAACCTCATCCTCAGTTTGAAGTAAATAATTCAATAAGTATTGATAACCAACCATTTAAAAGTCTATTTGAAAATTTATTAAACAAATATAACTTTACTGTAAGAGAAGACCTAGGTTATGACCTAGATATAGCTGTTGACCCAGAATTACTTGGTAGAATTTTTGAGAATTTAATTATCGAAGAAGAGAGATCCGGCACAGGGAGTTTCTACACACCTAGAAATATTATTAATGAAATGTGTAAAAATACGTTAAAAATGTATTTGTTAAAAAAATTCCCCCCTGATGTAGCTGATAAGATTGATTATTTAATCTCGCACTTAGAAGACGAAAATTTATATTCTAAGCATAAAAAAATAATTATTGATGAAATAAATGAACGTACAGAAACACGAGATTGTTCTATTTATAAGTTATCACCAAATGAAGCAGTTAAGCTATTACAAGAACTTAAAAAGATAAAAGTTTGTGATCCTGCAGTAGGATCTGGAGCGTTCATATTGGGAATGCTTCATATCGTTGTGGAGCTAATTCGTAAAGTTAATGTACACTCCATGGGATTACTAAGATTCAATTTATTTGATATTAAAAGAGAAATAATACATGAAAATTTATATGGTGTTGATATTCAAGAGGGTGCTATTGATATTGCACGATTACGATTATGGTTATCATTAGCGGTAGAATATGATGCTGCCTCAGTAGAGGACATAAAACCGTTACCTAATCTTGCGTATAAAATAATTCAAGGCAATAGTTTATTTTCTTCAGTTGATGGTATCAATTTAGATAAAGAATTTGATAAACTTGGTTTTGGACAAGTATCTTTATTTGAAGAAAAAACTCCTTTATATTCAATCATTGATCAATTAATACTAAAAAGAAGAGAATTTTTTAATGCTACTGTAAATAAAAAAGAAGTTGAAGAAGATATTACAAAATTGGAAAGAGAACTTTTTAAAACATTGGTAGATGAGAACGATTCAACTCTACCTAGTAGAAAAGAATTTTTCTCCTGGAAAATAAATTTCCCGGAAGTTTTTGAAACAAATGGTTTTGACATTATCATAGGTAATCCCCCATATGGAGCAGAATTTAACTCAAATGAAAAAACCTATCTAAAAGTACAGTATCCAAATGTAGCTGATTATGAATCCTCTCAGTATTTTTACCTTAAGGGATTAGAGTTGCTAAAAGAAGATGGGCTAATAAGTTATATTACAACTAATACCTTTATCTTTAACGTTAATGCGGGTAACTTTCGTAAGGAAATCCTAGCTACTAACGTTTTAGATTCCCTTTATGATTTGACTGAAGTGAATGTTTTCAAAAAAGCAAAAGTTCGCACTGCTATAATGTACGGAGTAAAAAATACTTCTAAGAATTACGAAGTTAAGTACTATGATTTTAATTCAGAAACTGAAAAGTTTTATTATAAGAATTCTAAACCTGTAAAAGAACTACTTAAGAATGATAAAAAGTGGCTATTTATGATGCGTTTTACAGATAAACAGGAGGAGTTAATTGAAAGAATTGGACTAAAATGCGTTCCTATCCAAAAGTATTTTGATGTTAGTCAGGGACTTATTCCTTATGATAAGTATAGAGGTCATTCGGTAGATATTATAAAAAAACGTATTTGGCATGCGGAATATCAAAAGGATGAAACATATAAACCGGAATTAAAAGGTGAGGATGTAAAATATTACACTGTAAAATGGAATGGGCAGACATGGATTAGCTATGGAGAGTGGTTGGCTGCTCCCCGCGAGCCTCGTTTTTTTAATGGGCCTAGGGTTTTAGTAAGAGAGATTGTAAACAAGAGCACTGGGAGATTAAATGCTGGCTATGCTGAGGAAGAGTATTATAACACCCCTAGTATTATTAACATAGTCCCAAAAGAAAAGCAAAAAATTTCTTTGTTTTATTTATTAGGTTTATTAAATTCGAAGCTTTTTGCAATTTATAATTATGGCACATCACCTAAAGCAAAAAAGGGGCTATTCCCGAAAATTCTTGTCACAGATGTAAGGAAGTTACCAATAAGATTGGGAGAGCAAAGTCAGCAAATGATTATTGAAAATTTAGTGAAAAAGATGATCGAGTTGTTAGATGAAAACTTAGGTAATACTTCTGAAATAGAAAATATTCAAGCTGAAATTGATAAATTGGTTTTTGAAATTTATGATATAAATGAGGAAGACCAAAAGCTTTTATTAAGCATTATTCAGTAGATTAGAGGTGAGATATAAATGTCTGAAATTCCAGAGATAATTGATAACAGGCATGTTCTTTTAAAAGATACAATAAATCAATTGATTAGACATGCAACAGAGGTAGAAATAGCCACGGGCTATTTCTACCTTAATGGTTTTAATCTTATTAAAGAGCATATTGGTCCGAATTGCATAATAAAAATATTAATTGGAAATGAAACAGATGCTATAACAGTAAATGAATTATCCATGGGATATGACCTAAAGAAAAAGGCTGTTATGAATTCAATGGAAAGCGATTTAAATTACTTAAACGATGAGCAAACACAACAAGTTAATGACTTGGCAGAACTAATCAAAGAGGGAAAAATTAATGTCCGAATCTATGTTAAGGAAAAATTTCATTCAAAAGCATATATTTTTGATGTAAGTTACAATAATGGAGAGATTAAAGAAAATTATGCAATTGTAGGTTCTAGTAACTTTTCAAAAAGAGGGCTTGGAGATAAAGACAACGATAAAACAAATACAGAGTTAAACGCATTATTAAGACAACCATCGGCTGTTAAAGAAGTGAAAAAATGGTATTCTGAAGTATGGGAGGAAGCGGAGGACTTTAATGAAGATTTATTAAAGATTATAGAAAATAATCTTAATATCGAACGACTTACATACTCTCCTTTTGACATCCTAATAAAAACTCTTTTTGAATATCTTAAAGACGATTCTCTTTTTGAGGAGGTTAAATCTCTAAATCTTGATGATTTAACAAAATTTCAAGCATTTGCTGTAAAAAAAGCTATTCAAATTTTATCAAAGTATAACGGAGTAATCATTGCAGACAGTGTGGGATTAGGGAAAACTTATGTAGCAAAAGGGTTGCTCAGATATTTTTCGCAGTTTGGAAAAAATATCTTGATTATTTGTCCTTCCTCTTTAAAGCCAATGTGGGAAAGTGAAGCTGCTAATTCACCTACACTGATAAAAATTATTACCCAAGAAAGTATTGGACGGGACGGAATATCTACTGAAGTGGCAGACAATATTGATACAATAATTATTGATGAAGCACATAATTTCCGTAATGAAACAGCAAACCGGCATAGAGAATTAGTGAAAATTACAATGGGGAAAAAAGTTATCCAATTAACTGCTACACCTGTAAATAACTCAATTTTTGATTTATATAATATTCTAACTCTATTCTTGAAAGATGATGACTTTAAAAATAAATATGGTATTGCAAAACTCAGAGACATCTTTAATTATTACGAAGAAAAAAAAGATGAGGTCTCTAACATTCTTAATGAAATAATGATTAGAAGAAGTAGAACTTTTATTAAAAGTAAATATGGTGATTCAGATAATAAATTATTTATCAAAGGTAACGAGCTTAAGTTTCCTAAGAGGAATTTAAAAAAAATTGGTTATAGTATATCTGAGTTATATGGCGAAAACATTTTTGTTGAAATTTCTACAATAATTGAAAAACTCAATTTACCTATAATTTCAGAGGAAAGCCTAACAGAACAACAAGAGGTCTATAATAAAGCTCTTGTAAAAACTATGTTTTTAAAAAGATTTGAAAGCTCCGTTGAAGCATTTAGAATTTCTATTTATAAACAAATAAGATTTTGTGAAATTTTGTTATCTTCTATTGAAAAAGGATATTTAGTAACAAAAAAGGACGTCATGGAAGACATAGAATCGGATAGCTTTGATATAATAGACAGTATCGAGAAAATAGATATTGAACAGTTTGAGGGTAGTATTGAATTACTAAAAAGGCAAATCCTTGATGATCTTGAAAGTTTCAAGAGAATAGTGGATTTAATAAAAGATATTAATGATGAGGCAGATGTAAAACTTCAGGAATTACTTTATCAGATAAAAAATTTAAAAAATAAAAAGGTTCTTGTTTTTACTCAGTTTAAAGATACTGCTCGTTACTTGTATAAGCATGTAATTGACAATAATTTTGGTGTTGTTGCCGAAATTGATAGTAAGAACAATAAAAATAACAGAAAAGAGAAGATCGTAGCACAATTTTCTCCAAAGGCTAATCCAGATCATTACGATCCTGAAAAACCAGAAATTGATATATTAATCTCAACTGATATTTTGTCAGAAGGTCAGAACCTTCAGGACTGTAATATTATTATTAACTATGACTTAACTTGGAATCCTGTAAGAATTATTCAACGGGAAGGTAGGATAGATCGAATAACGACTTCTCATGATAAAATATATATCTATAACTTTATTCCAGATGATAAACTCGATGAAATATTGAAATTGACTAAAAGGCTTGCCGAGAAAATTACGTACATTAACGAAACCATTGGTAATGAAAGTAGAATTATTTCTAACGATGAGATACTTATTGATAAGGTATTTAACGAAAAAGACCAGGCTCGAATTAAAAGGTTAAATGAGGAGGATCAGTCTTTACTTGATGAATTAGAAAGAGAAAGAGATGACATTATTCCTTCAGAAGAATACATTTATGAAGACTATAAGGATATTATTTTTAGTAATAAAAATAATCAGCTTTATGCTTCACAGCTTCCTGATAAAATTTATTCCATTCGTAAGTTAGAAAATTATCAAGGGCTATATATGTATTATAAATTAGGTAAAGAGAGTTATTGGCTATTTTATGATGTTAATACAAAAAAATTTAAAACGAGTAAAGCAGAAATATATCAGTTAATAGCCCAAGGGAATTATCTGAATTCGAAACCGATCAAACGTCATATTTCTTTTAATGTGGATGAGATTTTGGAATTAGGTAAAAAATATGTGGAAAATCAAGTAGCTAATATTATACAGGTTCAAATGACTTCAGCCGAACTTGATAAAGTACAGAAAGATATTGCTGAAAGACTTGAAAAAATATTCTCAAAAACAAAGTATAGAAGCAGAATTACAAGAGAGCAAAGAATGATAAGAAAGAAATTAAAGAACCCTTTACATAAGGGAACTATAAGTAAATTAAAGACAATTGACTTGAAGCTTCCAGACGACGAATTGGTAAATAAAATTGATGAAATGCTTGAATATATAAATGTTGAAGAGAAACTTGAATATAAGAATGATCCAAGAGATATTAAACTCATATGTTATGAAGTGTTTGTATAAAAACTGCATACTAATTGCATGTTTTTAATTTCAAGTAGGAAAACCTTTTTTGGGGACATTCTTCTATCCATGTAAAAAGTTATTACGGATAACCTTCGGTGTAAGCTTTAAAGATTTTTGCGATTTAAGCTGTAAACATGTATTTTCCTTGCATTTTAAGGCATCAATGTTGAATTGATAAGTGAGTGGTTTGGTTACAGGGAAATACGAATTCACAACCGAAGAAAAAAACTATATAAAAGAAGCAATGCAGCAGTTTAACCCCTAGTTAAACTGCTTTTCTATTATAATAGAAGAAAAACCAAACGGAGGAAACCCACATGCCAACCTACAACAAACTAATTCGAAACAAAATCCCACAAATAATAAAATCCAACGGAAAAACTGTAACCGTCAAGATGAATTTTACGTTTTTTGCTAATATGTCATTTACACTTTTGCCTAAAATAAATGCTGTCTGTTTTTCATGCGATAACTATCTCCATTCATATGAATAACTTCTACACGATGTAAAAGACGATCTAAAATGGCAGTTGTTATTCCTTGATCACCCATTAATTCACTTCACTGTTCCGGACTTTTATTTGATGTTAAAATAATCGAGCTTCTCTCATACAAATGATTAATTAGCTGGAAGAATAATAGATTGGCTTCACGTTGATCCATTGCCATATACATCAAATTATCGATGATAATTAAATCTGAAGCCTGTAATCGCTTCATCTGCACTTGAGATTTATGCGCAAATTCCTGCGTTTTTAAAAGCTGGATTAATTCTCCCATTGTCACAAAGTATACTTGAAAACCTTTCTGGATGGCTTCAATGCCTAAGCCTACGGCTAGAAATGTTTTGCCGACACCAGGTGGTCCTAATAAAATTAAATTATACTGCTTTTCTAACCAACTAAACTCTTGTAGTTGGGTTAACTGTCGTTCTGTTATAGCGGTTTGTTCCTCTACTTTGAATTCTTGTAGTGTTTTGAAATAGGGAAACGAGCCCATTTTATACGCCTCTCAATACTTTTTGCTTCTCGTTTACTCAACTCAAACGTAGTAATCGATTCTAAAAACTCTAAATAAGTCCAAGACTCTTTTTCAGCTTCACGAAGGAGCTGTGGAAGCTCCTCTGCCGTTTCTGATAAACGTAGCTGTCGAAAATATAATTGTAATTCTTTTACGGTTGGATTCATTAGATATCGCCTCCTAAAATACTTGTGTAGGTATTAAGAGACCGAGTAGCTACTTGAATTCTATTTCCCAAAACGGGTATAGGGTTCAAATCTTTTTCGAGTAGGATTGGTTCATTATTATCCTGCTTCAGATAGTTCACAACATCTCGAAAATCATTGGCACTATAGAGCTTTTCAACAGTACACTTATGGAGGCCAGCTTCAATCCATTCAGGTTCATTTTCAATAACCGTTTGAAGGAGTGATAATTGATCACGCCGATACCTCGGGTATTTTAGATAAATCTCCTCGACAAATTGGCAAGCTGTTTTCTCCTGCTCAAAACTAGAAATTACTTTCCTTTTTAACTCTTCGATTCCTTTGGAACGATCACGCGTATGAGTATGATTTTTAATGAGCTTTCCTTTTTCCATACTGATACGATGTTCTGCGAGTATATCACCTTGTGGATACCTACGGATTACCAGGATGTCTTTATGTTCTCCTTGTAATTCTAACAACACCTGATTTTCCTGTTGTGTTGTATAGGTTCCTAACGGAACTGAGTATCGATTGGACTTAAATCGAATCGTATTGTCCTTGTTAACGCTCCTTGTTATAATCATTTCATGGGTACTTTCTAACGAAAGTAACGGAGAGACTAGCTGTAAGTGTTGCTTTTCCAGGAGAAACACTTCAACTGGTCTCTTTTTAATTGTATGATGTACACGAGTATTTCCTGTTCGCTCTAACCACTGAAGTGCACGTGCATTCCAATCTTCAATATCTTTAAAAATATGGCTATTTGCGAAATTTCCTTTTATGTACTTCACTACATTCTCAATCATTCCTTTAGATTCAGGATCAGCCTTACGACATAAATGAACTCGGAATTTTCGTTCCTTCACATAGGCTTGAAAGTCAGAGGTTAATACTAAATCTCCAGGATTTTCACTGACTGTCAGTAAATGATCTTGGTCGTATACAATTTCTTCTGTACATCCTCCCAAAAAGCGAAATGCATTTTCATGACATCGTATGGCATCTTTCGTTGTGAAAGGTCGATCTTGCCATTCCATATATTTATAGCGTGAATGTGCTAACACAAAGGCAATGAAATACAGTTTCACTTCATTTTTCTGTGTTGTTTTCTGCTTTGTTTCACCCCAGTCCACTTGTAATTGCTTACCCATTGGTTGCTCTGGCACGGCCTCGTATTGTCTAACAATAGGCTTTTTCTCAATTTGATAGATTTCTCGGATTTCACGTACGTATGAACGTACCGTACTTTCTCCAACTTTTAAATCAGGATAGCGCTCTAATAGCCAATCTTGAATCTGCGCTGCACTCAAATGTGGGTATTCTTGTAACCAAGCAACAATCCAATCTCGATAAGTATCAAGTATTTTAGATTTTCGAACAGATATTTCAAAATATTCTTGCGTCTCTTCAAATGACATCCCTAAATACGTATAGACCGTAGGTCAAGAAATTTTCAATTCCTCCGCAATTTGTACAATTTTGAATCTCTTTTTATAGAGTTGATGAATTTCTATGTATAACACTAATTTTCCCTCCAAACTACTAACCCCCAGTAAACGAATACTTCTAGTTTACTTGAAAGTTGAATTTTTTTGGCGAAAGTGTAAAAAGGATCTTAGCGAAAACGGTTAATTTTATTTTAGTGTTTACAATTTGTCATGGGTAGAATTGTAGGATATTCATTTTCACCAAATATGACGATGAATCTTGGGGGGAAAGTGCTAGAAAACGATTGTTATACATAGGGATCAGCAAAAGGTCTTATTTTAAATACTGACTTAGGGACACAATATTATAAGTCAGGAACTTCGAGCCCTACGCGTGAATTATAAAATAAAGCTCTCTGCCCGTGTGATAATACTTGTATCGAGGCAGTTTATCCTATTTTAAGGAAAGAAGAAGTATATCGCACAAAATAGGTCACATTTGAATAATTTTAATACATAGAGGGATGGTATAGCCGAAAGGGATTCATAGTAGAATTGGTTTGAATTTTTCCAAGTAATAGAAGCTATAGGTATGATTTATCTTTTGATCTGAAATAGTGATTAAAGTCTAAAAATTTAGTTTGAATTGAAATGATAGCGGGTGAAAATGGTATAATGGGATATATTGTTATCCATCGAGTTATATTTGAAAAAAAGGACATTTCTTGGGAGGTGTAGGCTATTACTATCGGAGCAAAAGAGAAAGTGAGAACAAAAGAATTTGATTGTTTTAACGTGCATTTTATAAAAGATAATTACTCTTTTTGTCATATTGAAATCGAGGATAATCCTACTTTTTATGAAAATTTATTTGAATATTTTTTTCGGAGGACAAGTTACTTAAATATTGTGAGCATACCTCTAGCATAAAATTTAGCCCATCTCCTAAAAATTTTGTAACCCTATATAAACATTTAAAAACATATATTGATGATTTTAATCAGGTGAAAGAAATTTCTGAATTAGAAGAAATGCTTCTTTTAATATTAAAAGAAGAACAAGTACTAGAGGATGAGGATGGAAAGAAATTAGTTCGTTTAGATAAAATGGGGAAAATTGGAGAATATTTATTTTGTTGTTTATTGGCAGATTTTTTTGAATTTGATTGTATTCTTCCTAAAGTTCATTTACAGACTGATCCAAATATGAATGTTTATGGAATAGATACATTGTTCTATTCAGAAAAAGAGCATTTACTTTTATTTGGAGAATCTAAAATGAGTTTAAAACTGGATAATGGGTTAAATCTTATTAAAAAGTCATTAAAAGAATATGAAAAACAAGTGTCTGATGAGTTTGATATTGTTCTAAGCAATAGGTTTTACAAGAATATGCTGTACAGATTTAATGATATTTATGGGGATGTAACCGAAATTAGTATAGACATAATGGATTTTATAAAGAAAGCTAATATTAAGCAAATTGGTGTGCCTATATTTATTGCTCATGGTACAGAATTAAAGGTTGAAGAAATTCTACTTAAATTAGAAAAAGTAAATAAGGTAAAGTTGTTTAACTTAGACACAAAATATTATTCTATTTCTTTACCTATTGTGGACAAGAATAAACTAGTTGCAACTTTCACTAAGAAAATAAGGGATAGGGGGGACTACTATAGAAATGAAGCAACAAAATAATCCTCAAGCGTTAAGAGAAAAATACATTAGAGAATTGAATGGAGCTAATAATTCTGCGCTGCGAGCAAAAGAGTTAGCAGATGATTTATTTTCACTTGATCTAACAGTTTATTCCCAAAATTTTTCTTTTAGATCTATAGTTTATAATTTGTTTGCTATGTCAGAGATTGATGAAAATATTTCTATGCACCCTGAACAATTACAAATTGTCTCTAAAATAAATGAGAATGCTGCAACTATAATCAGTGCACCTACAAGTTTTGGTAAAACTTTTTGTATTTTTGAATACATAGTTAAGTATAAGCCGAAAAATGTGGTGCTGATTGTACCTACTTTGGCATTAGTTGATGAGTATTTCAAGAAAATAATAAAAAAGTATAAAAATAAATTTAGTCATTATAAAATTCATACGAGTTTAAATGAAGAAAAAATCTATGATTTTAATAGTTTCAATATATTCATTCTTACACATGATAGGGTGGTACAAGAGACTAATTATCATATTATAGAGAAGATAGATTTTTTAGTTATTGATGAAGTATATAAGTTAGAAACAGATATGCAAAATGATAGGGTATTAGTTTTAAATATGGCTTATTACTATTTATCTAAAAAGGCGAGCAAATATGTTCTTTTAGCACCATTTATTAAAGAGGTTAATGACATAGATAAATTAGAAAAATCACCGTTTTTTTATGGTTCAAACTATTCTCCAGTAGTTAATGATGTAAGGACGTTTCCTATATTACAGGAACAAGACAGAGTTAGTGAGTGTAAAAGAATATTAAAATCATTAAATGAAGAAGAAAAAACATTAATATATTTTCCTACAGTAAGTAGTATGTACAAATATATTTCTACAGTAATTGCATTGGAGCCAAAAAAATTAAAATTCCTTGATCATGAAGTTTTATTTTTTATTGAGTGGGCTAAAGAAGAAATACATGAAGAATGGTGTCTAATAACGGCTTTAGAAAGAGGATATTTAATACATAATGGACAAATTCCAATGGGAACTAGAATGTTTCAATTAGATTATTATGAACAAAGTAATTTATTTAATAAATTGCTTTGTACCTCTACTTTGTTAGAAGGGGTAAATACTACTGCTAAAAATATAATTATAACAAAGCCTTCTAGAATTTCTAATAGTCCTGGTGATCATTTTTCGGCATTTGATTTTTTTAACTTGGTAGGAAGAACAGGTAGATTGCATCAACATTATATTGGAGATGCATATTATATTAAATCTCCAAGTGATCCAGAGTATAGAAAAGCAGATGCTGTTAAAAGTATTCGATTCGAAGTTACTGATGCAAGTAAAGATATTGATATACAGAAAGGTGAAGTAGAAAAATATCAAGATGTTGTAGAGTTTTTAAAAAAGTTAAATATAACTAAGGAGGATTATCTAGCAAATATAGGGTCAAAGGCTAGATTTGATACAGTAATTGATTTATATAATGCATATGCTATGAATAAAATAAAATTATTAGCTCAACTGCAAGCTCATATCGAAGATGGGCGAGTCGGTAGATTACGTTTAGTAGAAATTTTATATAAAATATGTGAGCAAAAAGAAAAAGTAAAATTAGAATCGAATTTAATTAACACCCTGCTCAGTAAAAAAAAGGCCTCGTATAAAAAAAGTAGTAGATGATGCAAAAAAATATTTCAAAATAGATATAGATTATCTCATAGCCAAAGCAATAATGTTTAAGACGAGTTATATTGAACATAATTTTTATAGTCGAGTGTTAATCATAAAGTATTTTTTAGAAAGAGAAAATGTAAGAAAAGAATTAATAGATATTTTAGATAGTAAGATATTAAATACTATTGAATATCTATATTTTTCACAAGTTAAACATAAAAAAATGCTATTAGACTTAGGTATTTATGAGAGAGACATTAATAAAATAATTGGTGATGATTTTGAGCTAAAGCAAAAACTATCATCTAATTTTTCGGAATTAAACGACATAAGTTACGTTTCAAAATATGTAATGAAAAACTTAATTTAACTTTCTGTATTTAAAGTAGTATAAAAACTTATAATACTTTATCTTTTAGTAAAATATGAATGATTCCACATGATAATGGAACGTTCAAAGGTGAACAAGGAGAAGGCCTTTGTTCGCCTTTGAATAATTTTCTATTCAATAATATATCTGACAATTAAAAATTAGATCAAAAATACTCTGGTTTGATAAATCAACATTGATAGAGGTGGAGAAATATGAATATAATAAAAAATTTAATGGATGTGTCAACTTTTACAGGTGCGGTTTTTGCAGGTGTAGTAGCTGGAATAATTTCTGGATTCATTATGGGTTTTTTTACTGGAAAAACAGTTGAAAAAAAATCTAAAATAAAGAATAAAGGAAACCATAATACCTTTAATGTAAATAATAGTTAAATATAGGGGGATAAGATGTTTAATAAAATGAAAAAGAATTTGAAAATAAAAATAGGGAATTATGGGGATTTTAACACCTTTAATGTGAATTCCCCCACTACAATTAATCAGATAATTGTAGAAGATGTTCAAAGGTCTAAGCTTATAGAGGATAAAAAAAATGACGCGGTTTATAAAGTGGTAAAAAGGTTTATTGAGGTGTATGAAAATCATTCAATTATGCAAAATCAAATTCCATTTTTTATTGATAAAAGATTTGGTTTATCGCTTAAAGATTTTGTCGATTATGATAGTATTCTTAAGATCTTAAATGATGACATCATTAATTGGACATGTGAGAAATTTGGCGTGCGTAGAGAATGGCTGGATGGTATTGATAACCAAATTTATTGGTATAAGTCTTATTATAAAGAAGTACATGCATTTATTAGAGATACATATAATTTAGTGTCTACTAGAGAACAAATAACAATGTATGTTTTTAAGTATGGCGATTTAAGATTAGAAGAAGACGGGGACCATAATATTGTATTTTTATTAAGGTATCCCATAGGTAAGATTAATTCAAGGCATGTCTATAAATATATACCAATATCAACCATATGGCGTTGGTCGTATTGGCGTAGTAGATATCAAGCAAAAGCTATTATATATCTATGTAATGATATGGGGATAAATGTTAAAGGTTATGATTTAATAGAAAAGGAAAGAATTGCATGCGGGGAAGTTTTTCCTGAAAAACTAATTGGTGAGATGCCACTTGGGCTTACATGGTATCCGGAAGATTACATTGATATGTGGTCTCAGAATGACTTAGCAAAAGAAATTGAAGAAACAAACAAAGTAAAAAAATATATGGAAAAGGAAGGGTATATTGAGTGTCTAGAAAAGCTTAAAGAAAATAATAAAATGTTTTTATGAATTAATCATATAAACCGCTTTAGTAAATGAAAAACCAAACGGAGGAAAATCCCATGTCAACCTACAACAAACTAATTCGAAACAAAATCCCACAAATAATAAAATCCAACGGGAAAACACCAATAACAAGAATCTTAAACGAAGATGAATACATAAAAGAACTCTGCAAAAAAACACAAGAAGAACTAACAGAATACATTGAAGCAAAAACAAAACCCGATAAACTCGAAGAACTCTCCGACCTACTAGAACTAATAAACGCCCTAGCCCAACACGAAGGCACAACACTAAAAGAAATCAACAACATCCGCAAAAAGAAAGCAGAAGAAAGAGGCGGCTTCTCAGATCGAGTGTTTCTAATCGAAGTAACCGATAACTAGCCCCTCCTAAGCCCCTTACAAGCCCCTACCAAGTAATAAATCACTAAGAAAAAGCATAACAAAAACAACTACAAGAACAAACACCGTAGTAGTAGTCAAAAAAAATTTAAAATAACACGCCAAAAACCCGGCCATCCTCCCATATATATTATGAAGGGGCTTTTACTTTTGAACGGAGACGGGAGGAATTAGGATGGCGGTATACCGTAATGTGCAGGTGAATTTTTGGCAGGATGATTTTGTTTTGGATTTGACGCCGGAGGAGCGATATTTTTATGTTTACTTATTAACTTGTTCGAAGACGACGCAGTGTGGGATTTTTCCTTTTCCGAAGCGGTTAGCTGAGATGGAGACGGGTTATAATCGGGAGACTGTTGATAAGCTTGTGCAGCGCTTCATTGATTATGGGAAGATTCTTTATGATGCGGATACGCGGGAGTTATTCGTTTTAAATTGGCTTCGTTATAATCCTGTGACGAATACGAATGTGGAGAAGTGTGTGCTTCGTGAGCTTAAGGGTGTGAAGAATAAGGAGTTTGTACATATGTTTCTTCAGAAGTGCACTGAGGAAGAGCTGAATGTTCCGATGCTTTTAGCGCATTTCGGTATGCCTGATGATTTGGCTGTGGATGATGTTGAGCCGATTTGTGAGGAGACAGAGGAAGAAGAGGTTGTAGAGGAAGAAACGGGAAGTCGTGTGTTTTCTTTTTATGAGCAACATTTCGGTAGTTTGTCCCCTCATGCGGTAGAGGAACTGAGTGCGTGGATGGAAGATTTGTCTGAGGATCTTGTGCTGAAGGCTCTTCAAATTGCGTTTGAGAATAATAAGCGGACGGTTGCTTATGTGAAGGGCATTTTGAGAGGCTGGCACGGGAAAGGGTTTACGAAAGTGTGTGAGGTTGAGGCGGATACGGCTAAGTTTAGGAAGAAGGATTCGTCTATTAGTACCGGGGAGACGGAGGAGTTTTTGGCGAGGTGTGAGGAGTGGGAGAAGAATGCGCCATCTGAGGAAGAGTTGCAGCGCTTTTTAGCGGAGCGCGGGTGGCGTCCATGAGTATTCAAAATGTGGAGGCGGAAAAGACGGTGTTAGGTTCTCTACTACTTGATGGAGAGCTTATTAAGGAGTGCCGTTTGACGGAGCAGTATTTTTCTATGCCAGTACATAAGTCTATATTTCAGTTAATGCGAAAGATGGAAGGAGAGGGGCAACCGATTGATCTTGTGACTTTCACTTCTAGGTTGGACCCGAATTTTTTGAAGGGCATCGGGGGAATGGAGTATTTTATAGGGTTAATGGATGGTGTGCCTACTACTAGCAACTTCTCATATTATGAGGGGCTTGTTCGAGGTGCGTGGAAAATGTATCAGGCTGGTGTTCTCGGGCACAAGATGGGAGAGCGTCTTATTGCGGAGAAGAGTGAGAAAGTTATCGGTGAGACGATTACGGCACTTTGTGAGTTAGAGGAGAAAGACTCTGTATGTGAGTTTGATTTGAAGGATGCATTAGTTGATTTGTATGAGGAACTTCATCAAGATGTGAAAGAGATTACTGGTATTGAGACTGGTTATACATCGTTAAATAAAATGACGTGCGGATTGCAGGAAGGTGATTTTGTCGTTCTTGGTGCGCGCCCTTCTATGGGGAAGACTGCGTTTGCGCTAAATGTTGGATTGCATGCGGCGAAGTCTGGAGTGGCGGTTGGATTGTTTTCGTTAGAGATGAGTAGTAAGCAATTGTTAAAAAGGATGGCATCTTGCATAGGTAAAGTGTCAGGAGGTAGGCTGAAAAATCCGAAGCATCGTTTTGCGATGGAAGATTGGGAGAAGGTAAGTAAGGCGTTTGCGGAGATTGGTGAGTTGCCATTTGAGATTTACGATAATGCAGGCGTTACGGTACAAGATATTTGGATGCAAACTCGTAAGTTAAAGAGGAAGCACGGTGATAAAAAGATTTTAATTATTGTAGATTACTTGCAGCTTATTACGGGCGATCCGAAGCATAAGGGCAATCGATTTCAAGAAATTAGTGAGATTTCTCGTAAACTTAAGGTATTAGCACGTGAACTAAATGTTTGTGTAGTAGCATTATCGCAATTATCTCGTTCTGTAGAAGCACGGCAAGATAAGCGACCTCTTTTATCTGATTTAAGAGAGACCGGACAAATTGAGCAAGATGCGGATGTCATTATGCTTATGTATCGCGAAGATTATTACGATAAGGAAACGAAGCAGAAAGAGATGACGGAGATTCATGTGGCAAAGCATCGGAATGGACCTGTGGGGAGTTTTAAGCTGAGATTTTTGAAAGAGTTTGGGCGGTTTGTGGAGGGAAAATAGTGAAAAGGCTGGAGCATCACTTTGCAAATAAAATAAAGCATAAGTGTTCTATTGCATTCACTTATGCTTTATTTTTTGATTCTTTCAATATGCTTCTCATTTCCCCATAAAGAAAGACTTTCTCTCTGCAGTAATCCACTGCTGCAAATCATCTTGGTTACGTCGGACAAGTCGATTGACTAAAACATCATGCCATACGTAATCCTCTAATAAGTATATATGAACGGGGTCATCTGTATAAAAAGCAATATTACGCTCTTCAAGTGATGGTCCATAAATCATTTCTTTAGAATCTATCGATACAATAAACCAATGTTCTGTAGACAAGGTTTCTGTATAAGGTGTTATGCGATGGGCTTCTAGATTTTTAATGGGATTTTCAACATGTAGGGTAATACCTTGTATTGTAACTTTATCAGCTACTTCAGATAGATCTTCTTTTAACGCTTCATACATCTCATCCCACATTGAAATGACAATACGTCGTTCTGCTTTTTTTATTAATGTCTGACAGTAGCTAATGATTGTTTGATTGTCTTTTAAAGTAATTACTCGATTATCCGTTTTTTCCTCGGAAGTTTCTAGTTTTTTTAATGAATCACTTATTCCTTCGTAAGTAGATTGCCATTCTGTTTGCGCTTTCTGTAAAAAGATTTCAACAGGTAGAGGTGAATAGCGGGTGGTGTCATTTATTTCTTCTTTCATGACAATTCCTTTTTCTACAAGGTTACCTAAAATCTCATAAATTCGCGCTCTTGGGACACCCGAATCTTTACTCACTTGGTAGGCTGTGACAGGCCCTTGTTTAACAAGAGATACATAAGATTTAGCTTCATATTCATTGAAACCAATTTTTTTAAGCTGTTGCACTATGTAGTCCACTTTTTTCGTCCTCCGATGTTTGCTTTTATCCCGCTTTAACGGGCAGTAAGACCCCCACCTCAAAATTCAGCGGAAGCAAAGAAGTTAGGTGGGGTCGGGCTGCCCGTAAAAGCCCGATTGGTGAAGGCTAATAATCAGTGGGGGTGAACAAACCCCCCACTGATTAAAGTTTCACTTTATATTTCAACGTTACAATAACTATTTACATTTAGCAAATTATTAGTTACTATTCGAATAGTGACTAAAGGGGAGGTTAATAGTATGGATTTTTATTTAGACCCATCTGTATTAATGATTTTGATTGTTTTTGGATTTGTAGCTGCATTTATTGATTCAGTTGTAGGTGGTGGTGGACTCATTGCTTTACCAGCTTTATTATTTACAGGACTGAATCCAGCAAGTGCAGTAGCTACGAATAAACTAGCATCGACAATGGGAAGTGCAACTAGTAATATTGTGTTTTATCGTTCTGGTAATCTTGATTTGAAATCGGCGTTTAAATTAGTTCCGCTCACTTTCATAGGTTCCATAATAGGGGCATGGACTGTTCATTTAATGAATCCAGAAGTATTGAAGCCATTAATGCTGATCATGCTTGGTGCTGTCGCTATTTATACGATATTCAAAAAGGATTGGGGTAGTATTTCCACTCATAAGAAATTGTCTGGTCGACACGTCATTATTTTTACTTTCTTTGTTTTTGCTATTGGTTTTTATGATGGATTTCTAGGTCCTGGAACAGGTTCATTTTTAATGTTTTCTCTTTTATTTATTGGGTATGATTTTTTAAAAGCAGCAGGTAATGCGAAGCTTCTTAATTTAGGAAGTAATGTTGGTGCATTATTGATGTTTATGTATGTAGGGCAAGTCAACTATGCGTATGGTTTTATAATGGGGATTGCTCAAATTGCTGGAGGGATTGTTGGCTCCAAATTCGCTATAAAAAAAGGCAGTGGGTATGTTCGTGCTCTTTTCATTACAGTAACTTGTTTATTGTTAGCGAAAAACCTGTATGACTATATTCAGTAAGTAATTCAAGAACGTAGAAAAGGTCAAAGATGCCTACATAGAATATAAGAAGATACCAGGAGAAAATTCCTTTTAACATTTTTTAGATGCTACCTTATTTGAAGATAGCATCTAAAAAGAAAATCTAAGTGAAGAGAATGAAAATAATATAAACTCATATTTTTCTATGTAAAATTTCATTTGTTTTGTTTACATAATATCTTTACAATCATTTGATAAAATAAAGTCAACTGCATATTGTGAGGGTGGATGGTTATCCCTTCTTTCTATTCGGAAGGAAAGGAGGTGATAATATGGAGTTTTTGTTTGACCTTGTAAAAGAGTTTGTCAAAGCGACTGTGCGCGAAGTTTCAGCGTATTTTTTGCGGAAGCAACTTCTGGATAAGGACAACAAAAAACCCACTCCGCGCCATCACAAGCAAAAGGGTGGGTTCCGTAAAAAGAAATAGCTTTATAATAACCACCACCCTAAGCGGTAGCAGTTAGGGAAGAGATGTGAGCGCATCTCTTCTTTTTATTATATGCCATTTTATTTGATGTCATACTTATATAGTATTCTACGGAAAATATATCATATTCCTATTTTGTGGTCAATTTGATTGAATGATTGAAAAGGTGTAGTCTTATTCCTTTTCAAACTGAAAAATATCCCGATTAATGAGTTGGTGGAGGTACCTATCCATTTCAGCAGCAGAAACGCTTTTTTTATTTTTAAACCACCATGTGCTTAATGAGGTGATTGCCCCTGAATAAAACTCAATGATTAAATCATTTGGTATCGTATGGTTTTTGCAAAGTTGATTTAATGCTTCTATTTCTTGTTTTCTCGTTTCGTGACTTAAATAATGTGTACGGGTAATGAATTGTTCATCAGACATTTGCGTTTCTAATATTTTACCGAGTTCTTCATGATGTAGGAATTGTTCCATTACTTGAAATGGTTTACTTAATCGATCTGAAACCGGTATTTCAGCAATCATCTTGCCGTATCGTTTAAATCCAAATGTTAATAAAGCATCTTTATCTTCAAAGTGTTTATAAAAGGTTGTTCGGTGTACCATAGCGCGGTCACATATTTGGTTAATCGTAATCGTACTATATTTCTGTTTTGATTGCGTCATTAATTCAAATAAGGAATCCCACAGTAATTTATGTGTACGTCTAATACGTAAATCAAGTTGTTTTTCGTTATCATTCATCTACAATTCTCCTTTTTTGTAGATTAAATATACAGTGGTTGAAAATTGATTCTCCCTTTTTAATCTACATATGTATATTATATTACATGTGTTTAGGTATATTTAAAGTTTTTTAAGTAAGAAACAGGAGGAGAATCTGTAAATGAATATGACAACTAAGAGCCCTGCAAGTGGCAAAGTTGATACTTCTAATTTGAAACATACCCCCATTTTAATTGCGTTACTTTTAGGAGCAATGGTTGCATTATTAAATGAAACATTACTTGGTAATGCGTTAACAGTATTAATGAAAGAATTTGACGTAACAGCTTCAACGATTCAATGGCTTTCTACAGCTTACATGTTGGTGGTTGGGGTTTTAGTCCCAATTACAGCGTTACTTCAGCAATGGCTCACAACGAGACAAATGTTTTTGATCGCTATGGTAACGTTTTTAGCTGGTACATTAATTGCGGGATTTGCACCGACATTTTCTGTTTTATTAATCGGCCGTATCGTCCAAGCTATAGCGACAGGGTTAATTTCACCGTTATTAATGAATACAATTTTAATTATTTGTCCGCCTGAAAAACGTGGTGCGACAATGGGATTAATCGCACTTGTGATGATGGCAGCTCCGGCAATTGGTCCTACATTATCTGGAGTAATTGTGGATTCATTAAATTGGCGCTGGTTATTCTATATTGTTATTCCTATCGTGATCATTTCCATTATGATTGGGATGAAGTACATTCAAAATGTTTCAGAGTTAACAAGGCCAAAAGTAGATTACCCATCTATCCTTTTATCGACATTAGGATTTGGCGGATTTGTGTATAGCTTTAGTGCATCAGGTGATTTAGGATGGTCCGATGCGAAAGTATATGGCGCTTTAATTGTTGGGCTTATCTCATTATGTATTTTTGTCGTTCGACAATTAAAAATTGAGAATCCAATTTTAGAATTACGCGCATTTAAAGTTCCGATGTTTACATTATCAGTCGGATTAATTGTCATTGTGATGATGTCGTTATTTTCAACGATGACTTTATTACCGATGTTCCTGCAAACAGTTTTACTCGTTACAGCTTTTAAGTCAGGGATCATCATGCTTCCGGGAAGTATTATTAGCGCTATAATGGGACCGATTGCAGGTAAACTATTTGATAAATTTAGTCCGAAAGTTATTATCGTTCCCGGCATTGTGTTAGTAGGGATTGCAATGTTCTTATTTAAAGGCATTACTCCTGATACATCAATGTTACAAATTATTATTATGCATAGCGTATTAATGGTTGGACTTATGTTTGTCATGACAGCACAAACATACGGTTTAAATCAATTAACACCAGATTTATATCCGCATGGAACAGCACTGTTTAATACGTTGCAACAAGTAGCTGGTGCAATTGGTACAGCTATCTTTATTTCGAAAATGTCTTCAGGAACAACTAAGTATATGGAAAGCTCCGCAAATCCACTGGATCCAGTAGAGAAGTTAAACGGTTTAACTTCAGGGTTCCAAGGTGCATTTGCACTTGGGTTAATCTTTATTATTGTTGCATTTATCGTATCGTTATTCTTAAAAGAGGAGAAAGAAGGAGTAAAGGAAGCGAGAGTTTTACAGAACGAACATTAAGGTTTATATAAAAAAGACATCTTTCCCTAGCAAAGATGTCTTTTTCATATTTTTTTCGTAACACTTGTTTTGGTTGTCTTCATACATAAGAATTGGTATGTACAATATTTATCCTTTTTGAGAATAACGATGCAAAGCTGTGCTAATAACTAAAAGTCCAATAATGAGAGAGTGTGTTCTTATAATAAGTTCTGCCGCTAATAGTTCACCAGATGATTTAGTGACATCGTATATAGATTCTGTTATGAGAATAGGCATAGTCATGATTATGAAGTTATTATATTTGCATTAAACGATTTGCGCGTTTTTTATAGTAAAAATTAGAGACTCTTCAATAAAAAGGAATTAAATATGGTATTCTTTAGTTAAGATATTTAAACGAAGACAGGGGAAATGAAGATGGACAAGAAGCTAACGTATTGGCTAGCATCTATTATAAGGGGAGTAGTACTTGCAAAAGGTGGCAAGATAGGTGAAGCTACAGTAATGGATACGGTAGACGAGCAAGTATTCTGTCTCAATACTTTCGGTGATGATGTAACGGCTGCATTAGTTAAATCAGGAGATCTTCAAGCGTTGTAAGGTGTTTTTTCTTTAATATAAAGAAAGCCTCAAGTATTCATATACTTGAGGCTTTTCTAATGGAAAGATAGGAATGATCCGAATTCCTTACATTAAGAACAAAGTGGAATTACTCCTAAACCAATTAATAAAGCTGCAGCAACTGCTGGAATTGGTACAGGAATTTGAATACCTTCTACAAACAAGAAATACTGACCACTCACTATTTTAAAACAAACTACTTGCATGGCTATTCCTCCCTTCTTTTAGAATTAATACATTATATTAATTAATCTATTTATTGATATAGTTAAATTATTTATTTTTAAAAATATAGTTAATATGTGAATAGTTTTCGAAAGGACCTGCTCAATCAATACGGAAAAACATAAGATGAAACGAATCCATTAAAATACATGAGTGAACCTTAGTTTTCCCCTCTTATCTAAAGGAGGAACTATTATGGGTTATGGTGGTAGTTGTGGCGGTTGTGGCTTCTCGGGAGGCTTTGCTTTATTAGTCGTGTTATTCATTTTATTAATCATCGTTGGAGCTTCTTGCTTCTGCTAAAAACTATTGGAAAAGACACTCATATGGAGTGTCTTTTCTTTCGTGCAAAATGATTCCTGATAATATCCAACTGTATATAGTATACGGTATATTTTTTCCTCATTAGACATATAAAAATGTTGGAGGGATGTTATGAAACTAGTAGGGAAGCACATTTATATTCGGCTTTATAAAACTGCTGATGCTAACGAGTTAGCTAACTTACATATTAGAAATCGCGAATTTTTTCAACGAGTTTGCCCGTTGCTCCCAGAAGTTTTTTATACAGAAGAACATCAAAAAATACGTCTCGAACAAGCTCTGAAAAAGACAGCTGAAGGGCAAGTATACCCTTTTGGAATCTTTTTAAGAGAAAATGATAAACTGATTGGAGACATTTCATTAACTCAAATTGTTAGGGGAGACCTCCAAAGCTGTTATACGGGTTTTACTTTAGATAAGGAGCATAATGCAAAGGGCTATACAACAGAGGCTCTTCAACTTGTTGTAGATTTTGCTTTTAAGGAATTAAAGCTACATAGAATTGAAGCAGGAGCGATGCTTGATAATATAGCATCTATTCGTGTATTAGAAAAAGTGGGGTTTAAAAAAGAAGGTATAGCGAAAGAAAATATAAGGATTAATGGCAAATGGACAGATCATCAAATATTAGCTATCATCAACAGCTTGGATGTGTAAACTTATTTTGATTCCAATAAAGATAATTATGTAAAGGGCTGTCTATATCGACGGCTTATTATATTTTTTGCTTAGCGTGATTTTTTCGGCTAATTCAGTAAAAAACGGAAACTCTGCAACCCACGCCAGGATAGGAATGTATAAAAAAATGAATAGCATTATAGGGGTACGGAAACGATTATGGGTTTCAAGGGCCACTCTGAAATTAAATACCACGCTTCGATTTTGATAAGTGTATTTGAGAAACTCTAAATCCTTTAAAATCAATAACTTGTAAGCTTCTCAATAGAGTACACTCTATTGAGAAGGTAAATATGCAATTATGCATATTTATATTTTTTTATTTTAATATTAATTAAACCTAATATATAATTAAAAAGTTTTTTACGAATTGATAAGGAGATGCGAGTATGAAGAAAACCATAGGACTTATATTATCATTATTTTTATGCACCAATGTTTACAGAGGAAGTCGAAGTTTTAAATCAAATAGGCCGCGTCAAAGAGAAAGGAGATTAGTATTATTATGGATCTCGTCAACATAATGCGAATTTTAGACTAAGGGATTTTCAAATTGAAAAACTTGGTTTTACTGTTTATTAAGAAGGTTCCATAAACGGGCTACTACATTTAAAAAATGAAACATCTTATGAACTAATTATTGTTTAGACAGAATGACTTAGGTTGTCCTTATGCGAAATATTAGTATGAATAGAAATTTGATAATTATATAAAACGCCGTAAATGAAGAATAAAATAAGTGCTGATTTTGCAATTATATTTTTAAAAATTGAATAGGAGATCTATTATGAATACAATTAAGAAATTATTTTTAAGTTCTGTGATATGTATTTTATTATTCATTACAGTAGGAACAGCCTATGCAGAACAAAATGGTCAAGTGAATTCATCATCTTTTATTGACGTTCCTAAAACCCACTGGGCATATAAAGAAATGATGTATATGGCTGAAAATAAGATTATAACAGGATACGGAAATGGATATTTCGGTGCTACGGATCCTATTATTCGCGAACATCTTGCTGCTTTCTTGTATCGATATTTAAAACCGCAAGATAGTACAAATAATCCATTTGTTGATATTGGTGACAGCAATTTTAAAAAGGAAATTTTGGCACTTACTGCACGGGGCATATTTAGCGTAAATGTAGAGAAACAATTCAATCCGAAAAATAATATGACGCGTGCTGAAATGGCTGCAGTGCTTGTCAGAACATTCGATTTAAAACCGCAAGGGAATTTTGACTTTACGGATATGAAAGGTCATTGGGCTAACGAATATGTCAAAATATTAGCTGGGAATAAAATCACAAATGGTACTGGTGATGGAAATTTTAATCCAAATGGACTTGTCACAAGAGAGCAATTTTCTGTGTTCTTATATAGGACAATCATGGCAACATCAGGTATAAAAAACAATGAATCGGTTGGCTGGGTTGTAGATGAAGAAAAGAAATACTATTATGACAAACCAGGCGTGAAACATACTGGATTATTACGTTCAGGGGATGATACCTATCTCTTCGATAAAAATGGTAATCTAGCTTCAGGATGGAATACTGTAGCCGGAAAGGACTACTATTTTGATACGGTAAGTGGAGCTGCACAAAAAGGATGGTTCTCTCAAACTACCCATTGGTATTATGCAGACGATAACGGAGTGATTCAAAAAGGCGATGTAACCTACAAAGGGAAGAAATTCCAATTTGATAGAACAGGTAAAATGGTAAAAGGGTGGATAACAATCCAATCCCTCGACCAAAATATTTATAAATCCAGAACAGTTGTAAGGGGATTTGACCCTATAAAAGTTAGAAACGATGAAATTCTGGAAGTGGTAGGGGAAGACGGTCCTCTATGGTTTAAGGTGAACTACAATGGTCAAACATACGTTGTGCAAAAATTATTTGCAGTCGTGTTTGATCAATCCTTATCTAATAAAATAGATACGATTCGTCAAGATATTGTAGATTTAAAAACTTCTGCTGAATTAGTAAAGAAATATTCCGAACGCTTTAAAAAAGCAAAAGAAACTAAAAATGATGATGCAGTTATAGTTGAATCAAGTGAAATCGCGCAAAGTATCTCAGAATTACTAACAACACTAAAACAATCTGATTTAAAAAATACAGTGGATAAGATTTACGAAAAAGAAGCTGATCCAGCTGTAAGAGAAAAATATAATTCTACTATCGCAACTTTAGAGATGATGAATGAGGATTTTGGAAAAATCCATAAATTAATGCTACTAAAAGATAGTATTATGGTTCTAGATAAAGCGAATCAGGATTCAGGTAATATTATTCAACAAATACAAAATGGTAAAAATTTAGCACAACAAGATAAGATCAAGCTTCAAAATTATGCTAACGATATGACGGCGTATAAAAAGCAAATGGTAGAATGGTATGCAGATGCTTTAACTGCTGTAACTGAACTCACGATAGCGCTGGTTGACCAAACGAATTTATACTGGCTTACAATCAATGATACATTTGTTGAACCAGCAGAAAAATGGGTTGGCACCTTACCAAAAGGTGAAATTAGTAAATTAGCAGATGGTGTTCGGGACTACGGACAGCAAGTTACAGCTATGCATGAAGGGTTTAAAAGCAGATTACCTGAATATAAACAAATGGCTTCTGATTTGCGTGTTGTAAATCAAAGTTTCCTTAAATTTGGTGATTCTGTACAGAAGGCTGGGGCATCACTTCATAAACAAGCCGTAATGGCTGATGGACTAATTAATAGTGTTTCAACGCATGTTGCAGAAGCTCAACAAGCATTTCCAACAATACATACAGACATTATGTCTGGTTTAGATGCTGCTAATAACATGATGGATTCTGCCAATAAGATTTCAGGCTACAAAATAGATACGTCTAATGTTGTTAAAAATGTTGG
Organism: Bacillus sp. TE8-1; assembly: GCF_008368855.1. Classification (NCBI taxonomy): domain Bacteria; kingdom Bacillati; phylum Bacillota; class Bacilli; order Caryophanales; family Bacillaceae; genus Bacillus; species Bacillus sp. TE8-1. Next base: position 232,999 of record NZ_QPET01000028.1, read on the forward strand.
TAATATGGATGGGTTAACAACCCGCCTTAAAGATTTTGGTGTACCACCTGAAAAAATGAAAGAATATCTGGAAGAACAAAAGCGAACGAATGAATTAGGATCTATGGCGCTTGATTTTATTCCAGTTGTTGGACAAATTAAACAAGGTTTACAAATTTATAATGGAAGAGAATTTTTCACAGACAGAAAATATGAGCCGAATGATTATGTATGGGGAACTGTTTCTACAGTTGTAGGTGGCACTCCTAAAGTTATTGGTCGAGTATTTGGTAAATATGGAGAGTTAGAGCAAAAAGCGAAGGATTTAGGAAAAGTATCAAAGGTAACAGAAGAAATTGGATGGAGTATGCCAAGAGGTGGCGGCGTCATTGATGGACGTAAGTATACTGAACATGCGCTTGAAAGAATGGCGCCTGATACAATTCAGGTTCGAGCAGAACTTACAAAGCGTGCACGTGAAAGAGCTGAAAGGAATGGTTACACATTCGGATCAAAAGAATACATGGAGGAATTAAAAAAAGTTGATCCACGTGGTGTAACACCAAGTGTAGTAGAAGAAACAATTAAGCATGCTACTAAAAAACCTGGAAATAAACCTGGTCTATGGCAATACGATGGGAAAGATGTTAGAGTCGTATTGAATGATAATGGCGATGTTGTATCCGTTGTACCTAATAAATCGTGAATATTATAAATAAAGTGGATTGAGCCCATTCACGTAAGGAGTTGTTAAATTGAATATACAATATGATGAATATGAATTATTAGAAATATTCGAGAGTGAACCAGAAGATTATTTTATTCCAGGTGCAGGTGCATATAGATATAATAAAATAGATAAATTAGGCTTTGAATTAGTAATGATTATGTGTTATTACGAGGAAACTGTTGAATTAAATTTGTATTATAAAAATAAACGCATCTTTGAAACCAAGATGCATTCGGCGAAACGAATCTATACCCGTAATGACTCATTATATGTCCAAGGTGGCGTAGAAAACAAAACAATCGAAGTAAAATTCAAGCCACATTTTACAGTTACAATAAATGAGTTTTAAAAACTTGAAATCAATGTTCGTAAATATTCTGAACATGCTTTAGAAAAAATGGATCCGGATACAATACAAGTTCGCGCTGAATTAGAGGCACATTCCAAAAGTAGAGGGATATACAGAAATTTAAAGAATTTGTTAATCCTAGAGGTATCACACCTTCTGTAGTAGATTTTCTGTGCCTTTCCATCGGAAAATCAAGACTGATATAAAAAATGAGTAGAAAAAACAAGGCTTTTACTTCGTGGATACCACTACAAAGTAAGAGCCTTGTTTCATTATATTTGTTCATACAGTTTTCCTTGTAGTCTTCTGTTTTCATCCTTCAATCGCTTATTCTTTATCAATTTTTCGAACAGGTTGCTCCCAAAAGTTTTTTATACAAAATAACATCAAAAAATACGTCTTGAACAAGCGTTAAAAAAGAAAGCTGAAGGGCAAGTATACCCTTTTGGAATCTTTTTAAGAGAAAATGATAAAATGAAGATAATATTAGGGAATTGTGAGGATGATTACGTTGCTTACTTTGATAAAATTTGTAGTTAGTTATGCTGCAAGTCTATTTGCTTTTATTTTTGGATGGTTCTTAATTTCATATATTTTTAATCCTAGCTTTATTCACCCGGACGTTTTACATGGATTCATAAAAACTATCGTCACTTATGGTAGTATACCAGCTCTCATAGCTTGTTTACTTGGGGAAGTTTTATATAGGAAAATTAAACGATGTCGAGAGTTTCAATTTGGAATTCCTTTATTTATAGGACTAGCAGTTATCTATACACTTATACCATTTCTTTTTCTTTTTACTTTTTCACATTTCTTTGACTTCGTTGTACCTGTTATTATGGGTTCCTTAGCGTTTTATTTAGTACGTAGAAAAATATAATTCTCATTTTGATGCATTATAATAGCTATCTCTGAATCACTAGTTTCAAAAAGCCTTCACGCAATGATGATTGCATGAAGGCTTTTGATGTTTTCTTATTTTTTTGTCTCGTTAACCCATGTAATAATGTCCTGGATGACGTACTCGGGAACATTAGCAGGGATTTCGTATTCACTAGGAAGACTTAATTCCCCGTCACCCTCCGTGAAGAAATGATTCAATTTCGGGTATTTTTTGAACTGAACATTCCTGCGGTTTGCAAGCCCTTCTTGCCATTTTGTATATTCATTTTTTACTGTTACTTGATAATCGCGTGCTCCTTGCAGAATGAGTAAAGGCTCTTTTCGTGATTTTGCCTCTTCAACTGGACGCCACCTAGAAACATCATACATAAAATGAGGTGACCCAAAATTGTAGCCAGCTGGAGGATGATCAGGATTGAAAGTAGGATCCTGAATAAAAGCAGCCTGTCTTTTTAGTTCATCGATTTCTTCCTGTGGTTTCCCAAGGTATTGATACTGATCAATGGCAATGTCAGTCAAAGGGCGTGCAGGTGGTGCGAGTAAGATACTTCCTCGAACAAGTGAGGAAGGCGCTTTGCTCAGTATACGCGGCATTGTGCCAGCTCCTTGGCTATGTCCGAGAATGAAAATATTATTTGGATCAATGCCTTCCTGCTGCGCTGCTGACTTTGCTGCATATATGGCATCATCTGTAGTATCACGGTCTAATGTAACAGGTTCTGCACTCATCTTTAATGCATGTTCTAAGGTACGTTTTTCATAGCGCAACACTGCAATTCCGTTGGATGAAAGGCCCACCGCAATGTCTCGTAAGATTTTTGTTCCCAAATAGGTAGCATCGCGATCATGGATGCCAGCACCATGCACAAGAACAACGACGGGCAGTTTTTCACCAAGCTGATGCTTCGGAACTGTTAATGTCGCTGGTAACGGATAGGTAGAATTTCCAATGACGATTTCACGTTCTTGATAGGAGTCAGGTTGATCATAGCTAGGATGTGGGATGGTATAAGATTCTTCGGGTGGCCTTTCTCCAATTTCATCTACTTTCCCGCCAGGTGTGAATTTAAGGAGTAGCGGTATGGTAGTTCCTTCGGTAGCTGCTGGAATTTCTACCGTCTGATGGACCAAGTTTCGTTCTTTTATCATGGGGGTTCCCCTGCTTTTTATCCCGCTCCAGCCACTTTGTGTCCACCAGTTTTGTAATGTGGTTGCTGTAAACTTGGATTGAAAAGCAGTAGACGTCAACTGTAGTGCCTCTGCATACTTACCTTGCTGGAGATATTCAAAAAATAATGATGTACGCTCCGTTAAAGAGACTAGTTTCTTTTCAGCAGATTGTTCTTCGCGTGTATCTGCGTGAATAGTTGTTGTAAGCGGGAAAGATGAAACGCCTAAAGAAAAGAGTAGGGGAAAGGTAAGTACTGATCTTTGTATTTTCTTTTTTTTATTCATGTTTTAACCTCCAATACGTGATGGTACAAAACAGGTATGGTAATTAGAATTCTGGTGCGAAAACTTCAAAATATTTGCAAGCAATCTCCAAAACTTGGACATACTCATATTATTATTCTAAAAAAACGTAGCTTTCTTCTCTTGTCACATGCATATTAATCCCAGAAATAATCTTTCTTCCTTCACTTTATATTTTGATTATACGAAACAAAGCTCTCGTTTTTCTTACTTGATACTTACAAATTCCTTAAGTAAAGGATATTTTAAAATCTTAGCTTGATGAATATGTAGCGGTACTCCTATGTTAAGAGATAGCTTAAGGACCGAGGATTATATTGTTTTTATAAAGGGTTGATGTTATGTTTGTTTTGTAACATATGGTGTTTTATGCATGTAGGAGGATTTATTGAAGAAATTATTAATATTGTTTTTATTAGCTACATTTTGTCTACAGATTACAGGATGTTCTAATAATATGGGTACACTAAGGGAGAAGTCTAAAACTTCAACAACTGTGAAGTCTAAACGCATCAATAAAGGGTGGTACAAACATATGTAATAGTTTGTATCACCCTTTGTTGATGATAGAAGTCATAAAGAAAAGACACCCTAAGGTGTCTTCCTTCGACTTGAACCATCTTAATTTTAATAATATATTGGACTCCCATCCAAATATTATTTTACCATGTTAAATTGTTTTATTCATTGAGAAATATGCTTTAAATCTATATTTTTAAAAAATATATAGATTTGAACAATATTTATACGAGCCACATATCAAAAAAAGACACTCTCAAGAGTGCCTCTCCTTAGCAGCCGAATCCGCCGCCCCAACAGCTAGCGCCAACGATGATTAATAAGATGAAGAGCACAACAAGTAAGGCAAATCCGCCGCCGAAACCACAGCCACCACCACAACTACCTCCATAGCCCATATTAACTCCTCCTTCCATAAAGACCATTTATTAATGGATTTAATTTAATTTATGTTTTTAAGGGTGAATGGAGCAGGTCCTTAAAAAAATAAAAGGATTTTGGAAGTTAAAAAGAGTTGACGATCTTATTTTTGTCACCGGAATTTTGTCTTCTACATATTGTATTTTATTCTGTGTATTGGGGGAAGGAGGATCTTATGGCTAATTCTGAGATGATTTTACGTTTACTTACGGATTTAAAGATTGAACAACAATTGTTGAAAGAACAGTTAGAGAAAATGCAAACAACTGTGACTATTCTTGAAGAAAAATCAGTGACGCTTAAAGAAAAACCAGCGACTCTTAAAGAAAAAACAATGACTCCTGAAGAAAAACCATCTGTTACAAAGCAAAGAGCTTTTTCTGGACGCCCAACATCTTTTCGTGATTGGAGAGCAGCTGCTCAAAAAAATTCATAAAACTATAAAAAAAGAAGACATCAATTAAGATGTCTTCTTTTGCTTGTACAATCCAAATGAAGTTAAGAAGATATATCCATATTGCTTTAGAAATAAGAAGAAAATAACGATTGTCGACTCCTATTTTAGTTATCTATTATTTGTTTTAATTCATTTATTCCTATTATTTTTTGAGAGCCCCAGTAATGAGGCCTTTTTTATAATTGTGTTAAAGTAGAAACCCCTCAAGCGTAGTGAGGGGTTACATGGCTAGGGAAATGAATGATTATTAGTGTTTCATGAGCTGAAGTTCAGGATATTGCTTCTGAATTTCTTCTAAATGATTTTCGTTTATCCCTTTTAAATTTTGATCAAAGAAGCTAGTTACTAGTTTATTAATGAGTGTATAATTTGCGGCTACATCTTCGTCTGGTTCATTAATAATAGGTGAAAATGCTGCTAAATCTGTAAAACTGGTATGGTTTGTTTTTGGAATTACCACTGTGTACACGCCCGGTTTTTCAATCGTTTTATTTCTTAAATAGGATATTTCCAATAATTCATTTTGGATTCCGGTTGTCTTTTGATTCTCGGCTTCTTTCATATAATGAATCGTCGCCTCAGCATTCATCAACATGAATGGTTTCTGAGGACCGTCTTTAGGCATTGGGTCGCCAAACAATCCGCCATCCATATCAATTGCAGCTTTAATACGCGTATCCTTTACTAGCATCTGTGCGGCAGTTGCTCCGCCAAAAGAGTGACCGAACATTCCAATTTTGTCATAGTTAATTAAGTCTGCAATCGTTTTAAAACTTTTATCGAAATTACCTTTTATTACTTCGTTTAAAACAAAAGTAGTATCCTGTTCCCATTTTTGAACTATGGTATTTAAGGCCGTAGGTGTATTTTCAATTGGTATAGAGTCTACACGGTTTCCGTTAGGGAAAATCGTTGTTACTGCATATCCTGTGAAATTAAGAGCGATTACTACATAGCCTTGACTAGCTAATTCCTCTAACTGGAATGTATTTTGTTGACTATATAATCCCATCCCATGGCCGAATAAAAGGAGGGGGAATTTTTCTTTAGCTTGAAGTGGCTTAGCATTTTGATAAGAATGTGTTTTTGTCAGCCCTAAATGTGTCGTTACGATATACGGAGCACCGTTTGTTACTGCCAATTGTTCACCCAGTTCGTTTATGTTCTCAAAATAGGCAGAAGGATTCCCTGATCCTTTTGCGGCAGGATAGTATACTTGTATCATTAACTCACGATTTCCATGATTATTTGGTACAGTTGTTTCTTTTCGATTTGTATCAATTAAATGAAAAGCTTTCGTGCCTACTGTATATTTTCCAGTAGGCTCTGGGAGTGTTATGATCGGAAAAAGTAAAGGTAATGTAAACATTACGATAGCAGTTACGATAATTCCTAAACCTTTTAAAACTTTCATCACTAACTTTTTAGAAACGGCTGTAGTTTTTGGTTTCAAAAAAACTTGTAATGTTAAAACGAACAATAAGAAATAGGCGGGAATCATGCGCCAGTTTGCACCAATTACAATGATAGTGGCAAGTAATAATGTATAATTTATTAGTAAAATGACTCCATTTTTTTTCGTCAAACCCCGTTTGATAAAGATGGGAATGATACTAGATAAAAGTAATGCAGCAACAAAAATGATTTCTAACATTTTTAGCTCCTTTCCTAATCAACATAAATATAGATTGATAATTTAAAACCTTCTCAATTATATAACTATCTTTGATAATTGTATGCATGTAAGTAAGTTTAGAATGTTTTTATATGACATTAAAAAAGTACTCATACGAGTACTTTTTCTTAAATGAATTATTATTTATTTTTAAACCGTTCCCCATAAATGATAAACCATTCCACTAACAAAAAATGCTAGTCCTACAAATAAAACAATTAAAGCAAGCACTCCATTTTTATTATGTTCCATAAAATTAGCTCCTTTTTCATTTACTTACATACAAAAAGCCTTTAGTCGTAATTATGGCTAAAGGCTTTGATCTTCATACTTTTTAGTTTATAAAAAAGTTGCACTGCTGTATTAATTTGGAATATGATTATTTAAAGAGAAGGTGATGAGTACATGCAGGACAAAAAACAATTCCCGCTTATATCTGGAAATCTCTCATTAGATTTAGTAAATACAGAGCTAGTTAGGCGTGGACAACGTTATGATTTATTAATAACAGATGAAGATGTATTAGAATGGTTACATGTAATAAAGGTTAATCTTCCTTTTTGGAATGAAAAAACACTTATAGGAATTCAGAAGCGAATGAATCAAGTTACATCTAGTATATTAGAAATAAGAGAAGTACTGAGAAAACAGTTTGAGGCAATTGCTGATCAGCAAAAAATTTCTAATGATTTTATTACGTATTTAGAAAAACAAATTGAGAAGGCACCATTTACATATAAAATCATTGAACAACAGCTAGTATCTATCCCGGTTGGAGAAATCGAGGATGTACTCGCATCGTTAATTGCATTTGATGCTTTAACCTTAATAGCAGAAAATAAGCTGATTTTCCTTAAAAGGTGTTCAAATCCTGAATGTGTTTTATTATTTATAGATAAGAGTGGGAAACGAAAATGGTGTTCTATGAAAATATGTGGGAACCGGAAAAAGGTAGCAAAATTTCAGGATCGAAAATTTGAGGAAGTTTAGAGAATCAACTTATAATAGTTGATTCTTTTTTTGTATTCTATAACTAACCTCTAAAATTAATATTTACAGGTTAGTTATTGCCGAGTTATAATGGTTGGTAAATAAAGGAGGAGAACGATGAATAATATAACAGCAACTAAGCAAAAAGACCCTCAACCAATAAGTGTACGATATTTTACAAAAATGAAAGGGAAAGGAAGAAGTCCATTACAAGTAAATGTAAAGGACTCTTTAACGGGACTACTAGGGGGATTTTTAACAATTCTTACCTTAACATATTTAACGAGCATAACCTCTACAGAATTATTAATGGCTCCATTTGGTGCGAGTTGTGTATTAGCGTTTGGAGTTTGGAATGCGCCATTATCTCAGCCGCGTAATATTATTGGAGGACATTTGATTTCAACTTTCATTGGTCTATCAATATATCATTTGTTTGGGAATGAATATTGGACAATTGCTTTAGCGGTGGGGATGGCAATAGCCGTTATGATGTTAACGAGAACGACGCACCCTCCGGCAGGCGCCGATCCGATTATCGTTATTTTAGGGGCAAATAGTTGGAGTTATTTAGTAACACCAGTTTTAATTGGCTCCGTTGTTATTGTAGTTATTGCTTTATTCATTAATAATATGAGTAGTAAAAGAAGTTATCCAACTTTTTGGATGTAGTTTGTGAAGTGAAAAATAATTTAAGTGAGTATTCTATTCTTACTATGTTTTATTTTTTATATAGTAAAAGCCTTAGTCGTAATTGCAGCTAATGGCTTGGGGCCTCATACTTTGTAGTTCATAAAGAAAAGACACTTTAAAGTGTTTTCTACAGATTTGAATTATTTAATTCATGTAATTAATATTCGTTAGCATAAAACTCTTTTATTAATTTTATTTCATTTGTATCTGGATTAAACTTAAATATTTTAATTTGATTCGATTCATCTTTGTATGCAAATGTATTCTCACCAACTTGGGTCATATTGCTGGTGTTTAAGATAGGATCGCTACCGTGATCAGTAATTTCCACAGTTTTCTCACGATCCCAGAATGCAATGACAATAATCAAAATGATAAGACATACCCGTATAAAACGTAATTCTCTTGCAACAGGATGTTCCATCTGTTAGTCTCCTTTACTGTTTGATAGAGTTTGTTTATAAAAGAGATAATTGCAATGAATATAAATAAAAAAGACACCGTAAAGTGTCTTTTTTATTTTAGTTATGCGCATTACTTAATAAGACGCTAGTTCCTCAGTCTGGCTATGAGTAACTATGTAGGGTGATTCCATTATAACATTTTAACCAGTAATGGGTCTATATGGAATTTAATTGATTTTCTTTTTGATTATTCAGAACGATTAATTGGGTATTTGGATGAAGGAAGCAGGGACTTAACTTGTTTTAGAAGAGTGTCTTCTTTTTTGTATCACTGTGAGTAAAGTGGAGCGTTATATTTCCCTTTACACGAACATAACGGTATACTATAGTTAAGTTAAGTAAACTTAACTATTAAACGAAACGAAATAAAAGCATGGAGGAATAACGCTATGACTAGAACGTATAAAGAAGTAATTAATGAAATGAACCGAGCTTATAATGAATTCTACATTTTACTATTCCAGGAGTTAAAAGATGAGTTCGGTCTTACAGGACAGCAAGAGAGCATGCTATTTCATATTAATTTAAATGAAAACACGACAGCAAATCACATTGCGACTACCTTTAATGTATCCAAAAGTGCCGTTAGCCAAGTTTTATCTAAATTGGAGAAACAGAAGATGATTTCAAAACAAGTAAACCCTAATAATAAACGGGAGTATTTTCTTACACTTGGTCCAAACGGTAGTAAGTATATAGAGCGGTTGTCTGAGTTAGATGATGTATTAATTGAGAAATATTTTTCTAAAATCGATATAAATGCCCTTGAGCAAATGACCGAGACGTTAACGAAAATAAATAAAGTGATATTGGAAGAAAAACAGAAGGATCTTAATTGTAATGAGTAAGAACGTAGATGAAGCAATTAGTAGAAAGGAGGAGAAGCGTGTTATGAGTTACATACCAAATATGATTACGATAGCAAATTTTGTATGTGGACTTTTAGCTATTTACGCTGTTTTCGTTCACGATATTTATTTGGGAGCAGTTTTTATTATTACGGGTATGTTGTTTGACTTTTTAGATGGTATGGTCGCTCGGAAACTTGATTCTGTTTCGGAAATTGGTGGAGAGTTGGACTCATTTGCGGATTTAGTTACTTTTGGTGTGGCACCGTCTATTCTTGCATATAGTGTCGCGTTAAAAGATTTGCAGTCTATCGGGATGATATGTGCGCTTGCTTATAGTATTTGCGGAATGCTTCGGCTTGCGAGATTTAACACGCAGCAAAGCAAACTCCCAACCTTTATCGGCATGCCCATTCCATTCGCGGCAATGTGTCTCCTCATTTTATGTTTTTTAAAGAATCCAGTTTCCGTGGCGTTTGGTACATGTGTACTCGCGTATTTAATGGTGAGTAAAATCAAATTCCCTCATTTTAAAAAAGATATAGCTGAAAGCTTGAAGCCTGGAAGATTGGATTGATGATACGGAATTACAATGAGAAAGATAAAGGAGAATAACATGATTCGTATGGCATTAAGATCGTTCAACATACAAATGTATTGTTTGCTAGGCGTAATGTTATTGGGATGGCTTGTGACACCTTTTTCAGCCCAGTTTGTAGGGATAAGCATTGGCCTTTTAGTAAGTATGTACTGCGCCTGGATTTTAGGAAGACGTATTGAAAAGTTCGGAGATAGCATTGTAAAAAAAGAAAAAGCACCGATGCTCGGAATGATGAACCGGTTCGCAGCCGCAATTCTCGGCGCAATTATTATGTATGAAATTGAACACCATGAATTCATGTGGACATTTGCTGCTGGAATTATGAGTGGGTATTTCTTGGTTATTATTAATTTGGGGTATTACAGTATGAGGGATGAGAAGGAGTAAAGTGAAAACTAAGTTTAAGCATACTGTTGCCTAACAACGAATAGCGGATTAGTAATTAGAGTAATAATAAAAACTAACATAAAATTTAAGAAAAATTTTATATTTACCCCACTTTTTATTTTAAAAGTTTTTCCTATCCTATAAACAAGTTACATCAAGGAGGAGAATGAAAATGAAGAAGTGGGGATTTTTTATTTTTAATATATTCCCTATATTCGAAGACAAAGTAGAAGATTAAATATATGAACAAAGTACCGATTCTTAAACTATGTTCTAAATAATAGATGAAAATGTAAAGTTAGGGGATTCCACATGCATACAGGAGTTTTGACGAGTTATTTGTATACTTATTTTTTTACTATTATGTTTTGTGTTGTGTTTCAAATTGAATTTTATTTTAAAGCGAAAAGAACTATATCTATTCTGCATTTTTTGTGGGTGTATGTTTTTCTGTTCTATCTTTCGCTAGTGTATAAGGTGACGCAAATCGCGACTGTATGGGATATAAGTAGATATGAAACGTGGATTCGTGTAAATCAAATCAACTTGACTCTATTTGATACGGCAGGTAGTACGACGTATCTTTTAAATATTGTACTGTTTATGCCATTAGGTTTTTTATTACCGACTATTTGGCCGCAGTTTAGAAAAATGAAAAACACCGTATGTGCAGGATTCTTTTTTTCACTGGCAATTGAGTTAAATCAATTACTAAATAATAGAATTACAGATATTGATGATGTATTTACGAACACCCTCGGGGCGATTATTGGGTATTTATTATATAAAGCATTATTTAAAATGATATATAAAAGAGAGGAAAAAAAGCTGGATACAAACTCTTCTCTAGTTATAAAATACGAGGCTATTTTTTGTTTAGTGTGTTCATTTGTAGGGGCGATGTTAATTTATCATCCAGCTTTATTTGGAAGACCTGTAATCATTCAGTGAGGTAATTACGAATTTCTTTTGAACGCTCGAGCGATATTTCAATTTGCAAAAAGCCTTTAACTTGTTATAGTTAAAGGCTTTTATCATCATAATTTTTACTTACCAATTACCCACTCTAACATCCGCCTTCAACCACTTCACCCAATCCAAATCCTCTACCTTAAGCAAACTAAGCGAAACACCCTTCATATCTAAAGAAGTTAACAGTGTACCAACCTTTACGAATGCCACTTGCAATCCTTCAAGTTCACACAAACGGCGAATGTCGTTTGCGAAAATGTATTGTTCCATTAATGGAGTTGCGCCGAGTCCATTAATGAGGATAGCGAAGTTGTCTCCTTTTCTCCAGCGATAAATGCTTTTTAGTTTGTTCATTAGTTCGATCGCTAATATTTCAGAAGAGGATAGTGCTTCTTTACGGTAACCTTTTTCGCCATGGATGCCGACGCCATAAAACACTTCATCGTCATTTAATGTGAATGAAGCTTTTCCTTTTACTGGATCGTTGGCAGGGGAAAGGGCAACTCCTAATGTGTGTAAGTTTTCAGTGATAGAGCGGCCAAGTGTTGTTAGTTCTTCTAGAGAATGGCCTTCAAGAGCGGCCACACCAAGTATTTTTTGAACGAAAACGGTGCCAGCTACGCCGCGTCTTCTTTTATTAAAAGAAGCATCATCTTCAATTGAAACGTCGTCATTTACGATAATATGGTCAATTTTTCTTCCTTCTTCTTTAGCGATCTGCTCAGCCGCAAGAAAGTTCTCAACGTCATCTTTAAAGTTTTTAATGATGAATAGTATACTTTTATCTTTTGGCATAAGGCGAGTTGCCGCTACAATTTGTTCCACTGTAGGCGGAGTGAAGATGCTTCCGTTTACTGCCGCTGTAAGCATTCCTTTTCCTACATAGCCAATATCAGCGGGTTCATGTCCGCTACCACCGCCGCTTATTATAGCGACGTCTTGCTCCAGTTTTTCGATATTTTTTACATAAATGATGTTATTTGTTTCGTCGTAATTTACTTTGTCATTATGTTCAAAATAAAAGCCATGCAGCATATCTTGAACGATATTTTGTACATCATTCATAATCTTTTTCATTGCTTTTGCCACCCTTTAATTACTTTGCTGATTGCTCAAGTAATAGTAGTAATTGATTGTTTATCATATTTTTCATGAGAGAAGACATAATGGACGGGTTTACTTCGCATTTACTTTCAATCCAATCTTTTATCGTTCCAACGAAGCCGTGACTATAAAAAGAGGCAATCGTATTTTTTGTCTCATCAGAAAGGCTGAATCCACAGCTCACGGATAATTCATCAATAATCTTCATATATAAGTTTTTCGTATGCTCAAATAAATAGTGATTAAACGAGTTTTGCTCAATGACTTTAAAAGCGTTTCGGTAAAATTTTTGATTTTCATAAAAGTAATCAAATAATAAATCGAAAATGTTTTCCCATGTTTCATAATCGAGAAAGTCTATAATATTTTCTTTCGTTTCTTCTCTATAAATCCAGCTTAATAGTTCAAATTTATCTTTAAAATGATAATAAAAAGTTTGCCTACGCATTTGACAGTGTAACATAATATCGCTCACTGATATTTTATGAAACGACTCTGTTTCCATTAAATACTTCAATGAGTTCGCGATTATCTTTTTAGAAATTATAGAAGAGGTCATCTCAATCATCCCTAGAATGTTAGTAATATGAAAATCTTATCTATAAATGAGAGCGGTGTCTTTAGACAGATTGTCCATTTTGTCCGTTTACTATAAAACGCTTTCATTTTAACGTGGTTAGTAAGAAGAAGATTTCAAATATATCACAATATATTAAAGGAATTGAGGGAGAACTACAATGAAAAAGATTATAAACAAACCAGAAACATTAGTAATGGAAATGTGCAATGGAATGGTTATGGCTCATCCAGAGCTTGAGCTTTTGAAAAAATATAAAGTCATCAAGAAGAAAGAAATGAACGAAAACAAAGTAACGTTAATTAGTGGCGGCGGTAGTGGTCATGAGCCGGCACATGCAGGATTAGTTGGAAAAGGAATGTTAGATGCGGCAGTGTGCGGAGATGTGTTTGCTTCGCCTTCACAAATTCAGGTATACCAAGCGATTAAAGAGACAGCTAGTAAAAAAGGTACGTTATTAATTATTAAAAATTATAGCGGCGATATTATGAATTTCAAAAACGGTGCGCATTTAGCGACGGAAGATGGAATTGAAGTCGACTACGTAAAGGTGGACGATGATATTGCGGTAGAAGATAGCCTGTACACAGTAGGGCGCCGCGGCGTTGCGGGCGTTATTTTAGTTCATAAAATTGCTGGCGCAGCAGCGGAAGAAGGTATGGATTTAGGAGCGGTGAAAGCTGTAGCAGAAAAAGCAGCGGCTAACGTGCGCACAATCGGTTTAGCATTAACGTCTTGTACAGTTCCAGCGAGCGGATCACCTACTTTCACACTTGCGGAAGATGAAATGGAATACGGCGTAGGTATTCACGGCGAACCAGGAATTAAGCGTGAAAAAATGCTGTCAGCAGATGAACTAGCGAACCGTATGACAAATGATCTTGTAAAAGATTTAGGAGTAAAAGATGGAGAAGAAATTGCGCTTCTAGTTAACGGTTTTGGCGGAACACCACTGCAAGAACTTTACTTATTTAACAACGCAGTTACGAGAGAACTAGCTGCAAGAAACATTAAAATTAATAGAGTATTCGTCGGTAACTATATGACAAGTATTGATATGGCTGGTATGTCTTTAACGGTAATGAAGTTAGATGAAGAGCTAAAAACATTACTATCAAAAGAATGTAATACACCAGCGTTTAAAGTAGACGGTCCAGTTGAAAGTGTAGAGTACGTAAATGTACTTGAAGAGACAGAAGAGAAGGAAGTTTCATTTGAACTAGAAACGGCGGAAGAACACGCTGTGATAAAAAATAATGTTATCACATTAAACAACATGATTTATCTCGTTGATAAAATGAGCGATATTATTATTAAAAATGAAGTACCGTTCTGTGAGCTAGATACGCATGCTGGTGACGGCGACTTCGGAATGAGTGTAGCAAAAGGATTTAAGCAATTAAAACGTGAGTGGCATTCGATTGTAGATCAAGAGAACGTAACGATCGGATCATTCCTTGACGGTTGTTCGATGATTATTATGGAACATTGCGGCGGCGCTTCTGGTCCAATTTGGGGCGGAGCATTCCGCGCAGCTAGTAAAGCAGCAGGCGAGAAGCGTGAGTTAACATTGAAAGAATTCGCTGAAATGCTGCAAGTAGCATTGCAAGGCATCCAATCGATCGGTGAAAGATCATTCGGCAGAGGAGCAGTAGTTGGTGACAAAACACTTGTTGACGCACTTGCTCCATGTGTAGATTCTTGGTTAGATAGCGCCTCAAACGAAGTAGACGTAAAAACTGCCTTTGAAAAAGGAGCAGAAGCAGCGGTCAAAGGAGCAGAGTACACGAAAGAAATCGTAGCTCGCATGGGCCGCGCTGGTACAGTTGGCGAAAGAAGCTTAGGATATCCAGATGCAGGTGCACATGCACTTGGGGTTATCTTTACGGAGATTGCGGGTAGTTTGAAATAGGAATTGGAAAGTCCCTCTGCCTTAAGGTGGAGGGATTTTTATATAGTTGATATGTAGAAGACTTCTTTCGGTTCTTTCTCAGTAAAATATGAGTTTGTTACTATTTTTGATAAAATCTTATTTCAAAAATACAACTAATATTTCTCAACATTAATATATTGAAAATAGTTAGAATATTTAAGATAATCATTTGTGAAGAAGTAAATTATAAAAAAAGGGGGAATTTATTTTGTTACGTCGTTTATCTATTTGTACAGTACTAACAGCTTTTATATTTACTTTATTTACATTTAACGGCTCTGCTTTCGCGGCTACGAATGCTACTGAAAATCAAAATGTAGTAGCAGCTTGTGCAAAGGGAGGTACGGTAGGTGTATATGGTGCAAAGATGCGCAGTGGTTATACTGTCGATTCACCTGTCTTACATACATTTAATGATGGTACGAAAATTACTGGAACATGGGTAACTGGTGAATATGTTCAAGGTCATTACAGTAATTCTAAACAGTGGTTAAAAGTTACATATAAAGGGATGACAGGTTATGTATCCCATACAACATTATATAACGTTTGCTCATAAAACTATGTACCATAATAGCTTTGGATATATTGAGCTAATCTCTTCTCGAGATTAGTTCTTTTTTATCTCTTAGTTTTTAATGGGGCATTTTTTGAAAAAGACCAACGATTCATTAAATCGATGGTCTTACGTTTATATAGTATTCATTTGTATCTATATTAAATTTTTCATTGTTTTTTGCTTATTTTAGACTTAGTTTGTTTGTGATTGCAGCTTATCAATTTTCCAGTATGTTTGTAGAGGGTCTAAAGAGCTTTCAATATAAAACATATATTCATCTGCGGTACGTGGTACTTCAAAAGCTATTTTCAATTCTACCGTTTCATTTGGTTTAACTTGTATATCAGAAGGGTTTTGATCAAGCACCTTTCCTTTATAAATCTTTCCATCTTTTTCATCTTTTAAGTTATATTTTAATTCTGATAGTCCAATCGTTTGACCTCGTACATTTTTTACAGAGACATTAACAATGACGGAATCGTTGCTAGCATTTAAATAGGCACTTTGAACAGCGGTCAAGTAATAGCCTCCCTTAACACTCTCACCAACTAATAAAATACCTTGTTCCAAGCGGCTCATATCTTCTTTTTCTTCAAAATTTATTAATTCTTCATTTTCATTTTTTGCGGTTGGTTCTTCTATTGGACCATTTTCAACGGCACTATCTGTTTTATCTTGTGTGCAAGCAGCCGTAACACTGACTAATACTAGAATGAAAGTAAGTAATATAGATAATTTTCTCATAAAATTTATCTGTCTCCTTAAGTTTCTCAATTTTGTGCAGCTATACATATAAGATTAACATAATGTCTCATTATTGGCTCAAAATAGGGGGGCTTTTAGACAAATTATTTTTTTTACTTTTAATATACATTTGATTGGTTCTCGCGATATTTGTTAATCTTTTAAAACATTGGCTTAGTAATACCGAGGGTTATTATAGATATATTAATCATATAATTTGTCCATATCAAAATGAACGTTTTTTGCATCTAATATATTGTAAATATATTTTATTTTGAAAGGATGTGATTATATGGCTCATAAATCTACTGGAGTGTTTCGAGTTCCAGTCTCTGAAAATGGGATTATTCCAACTGCTCTCAACATTATGTTAAACAATGATTCACGTTGCCATACTAGTAATGTAACGGTAACTGTTAAGAGAAGTCGAAACACTTTTTTCCCAACTCAAAATGAATTAGTTGAAATCTCTCGTACTTTTGTTTCTTTAGAACCAAATAGAACAACTAAGATTGTGTTGTTTACTCCAGAATTTCAAGTAGAAGATTTCCTTGATGTCATCATTAGTGGAAATAGAGAGGATGTTAAGGATGTTCTTGTATATTCTTTCTTAGCAGATTCAGTAGGTCATAATCTGCCATCTACTGTTTTCAGAAATGCAGAATACACTTTTTCTTGCTGACACTGTAATGATGTATTCTTTACTGTCGTATATCTGAATTGAAATGTTACAAGTAGCACTTCACGGCATACAATCTATCGGTGAAAGATTGTTCGGCAGAGGAGCGGTAGTTGGCGAAAGAAGTTTAGGATATCCAGATGCAGGTGCACATACGCTTTGGGTTATCTTTACGGAAATTTGAAGATCCCTTCTACCTTAAGGTGAAGGGTTTTTTTTATGTTTTTTTGATATATATTGCTAAGTATGTTCCAATAATTCATTCTATTGTATTGAGAATAATGTCATCTACATCAAAAAAACGGCTTATAAAAGGAACTAGTATTTGAGGTGGGTTTATTAACGAATTTTATATATAGCATGAATGAAAATGAGATAAATAAAACAATATTCCCTATTATGTTTTTAAAAATTAATTGAGCAGGTCCTTGTAAAAATAAAAAAAAGACACCTAAAGGTGCCTTCCGCCGGCTTAAATTATTTTAATATTATCGATCTAAGTTTAAAAGCTATAAGGATTTTTTCTATAGGATTTGTAAGTAGTTTTTATGAAATTATGAGTGTTTTTTATTTTGTAATTCAATAAGTTCATCTGGTATCACTTTTGTATAATATTCTTTTTCTGTTAGTTCAAATATAAATAATGCTTTTTTCCAGTTATAAATAACATCTTCTACATTATGTTGTTTCATTTTTAATAAACACTGACCTTTTAAATAGAATAGTTCACCTAGTAGGTATAAAGTATGTAGATTAATTGCTAATTTGATACCCTTATCAATGTACTTTATTGCCTCTTCATATTGATATGTGAAGTCGAAACATTTTGCTAAATTTAACATGAGTTTTAATTTAATTTCTTTATCTCTAGGAAAATCTAATTTATTAAAATTAGTTAAACATCTTTTGAATATATTAATACTTTTTTCATATTCTTTATTTTCTGCATAAAATATAGCCATTGTTTGCATAATATCTATTTCTCTTTCTGATAAAAAATCAGAATTAGTTAAAGTCAGTTTTAATGCATGATTTAAAAAATCTAAAGCAGTTTTTATTGATTTATCCACCATAAATACAGCAATTGCTTCATGCCACATTAGAAATTGTTTCTCATCTTTTGTTTGAAAATTATTTAAGTTTTTCTCTTTTTTTACTATTTCATAAAGTTCTTTATATTGTTTTTGCTTTAAGCAATCTTTTATTACGTATTTTACATTTTCTACATATTTTAATCTTTTGTTTTGAGTTAGTGCAAATATATTATTTGGGTCAATACCAAGTCTTTCTGATAATTGATATAACAATATACTAGATGGATAAATCATACCTTTTTCAATCTTGCTAATTTGACTTTGTGAACATATTCCATGACATAATTCGGATTGTGATATATTTTTTTTGATCCTAAGTTCTTTAATGGTAATACCCAAATCGTTAAATTCCATTTTTCCACCTACTATTTAGCACTTTATTAAAATAAGAACATTCTCTAACCTTAATGTAATGTAAAATTAATATAGTTGCAATTATTGTTTTAAAGGGCTTATCGTTTCTATAAGATGGTGAGATTTTTTTATGTACAAAAAAGACACCCTAAGGTGCCTTCCGCCGACTTGAACCACTTTCATTTAATATAAACCTAGCTGTATTTTCACATGCCTTTCAAATTCCTCTATTTTCCATTTGATAAAATGAAATTCCAATATTACCAATAATTAAATAAATATTTCTACATATTCAAGATATTTACATAAATTATAAAAGTGATACATTTAAGTTGTAAGCTATAAAAACTATTAAAGGGGGATTTATTATGTTCAAGAAATTAGTAGTAGGAGCGTTAGCAACAGGTATTGCATTAACAGGAGGAATTGGTGCAGCTTCAGCTGATACACAAAAAGCTGTGAGCTCTCCGAAGCAAGCCACATGCTCAATTCCTTATGAGTATTCTAATGATAAATTCAAAAGAACTCTTTATTACTCAAATGGAGTATATGCTAATAGTTTTAATGAAAATGTTTGTGGCGGGACGATTACGTGGTACTTAAAACATGTTCAAAATGGAGTTGCTTTTTACGAAGGTAATTTAAAATAGTAGATTTTTTGAACCTCATTTATTGAGGTTCTTTTATTTGTAGTTTTTAAACCGATTCTCTATAAAAAAGACACCCTAAGGTGCCTTCTTGCGATTTGCTCCATTGTAATATGGTATTGGATGCCAGTCCAATTATTATTTTACCACCTTAAGTAGTTTCGGTTATTGAGAAAAAATACAACTCATTGTTTGAATGCAAAAAGCCCTAGGGGGACTAGGACTTTTTGCTAGAATGAATAAGATTTAAAAAAGGACTTATATAACGTAACATATGAATGTTTCGTAAATGTATCAAAAAAGTGAACAAAATAGTTATTTTAAATAAAAAAAGCTCCGCGATAAAAGCTGCGGAGCTTCATAAGGTCGAGTTATGTCGTACTCACAAGGGATTTTAACATGGATGTTGTGGTAAAAATACTAGTAAATTTATCCTATAACCCCGCTGATTAGAGTTTCACTTCATTCGAAGGAATTCATGTTTTATAAATTAGATTATGATAGTTGATATTCTCCATATTGACCAGAAAAGAACTAGAAATTCTAGTGAAATTCCAAGTGTTCGTTTCCTAGTTTTTTGAAATTCTTTTATTAAATAGCCAACAGCACTAATTGCTATAAGAATGAAAAGAATAAGTTCGAGTGTAACTGGCATTTTATCTACCCCTAATACATTAATTTATTATATAAAGATTATAAGATATTTTTGTGGCTAGTAGTGAAAAATTTAATAAAACTATCTCTAAATAGTTATTTTAAAAAGAAGAGAAACTAGCAAAAATTAGATACTTTTGTATAAGAAAGGAATAGATTAATAATTTAATATAAAAAATACAAGATATGCAATATTGCATATCTTGTATTTCATATTACATTGAACCCAATTATGCCTTGAATAGAGAGGGTTTAAAAGAAATATAATAATCTAAATTGTTTACCAATTAATATGGTAAATTATAGATAAATAAAGAAATTTATGTTAATGTACTTATGGTAATATACTGTTAAAAAAAGGAAGAGGTGAAAAGTTTATATGTTTAAAAAAGGCGTATCATTGCTATTAATTTTCATTTTATCTATTTCTACATTTAGTATAGTAACTCACGCTGCTAGTAGTTCAGAATATGTGAATCAATCATTCTATGGGTATAAGGAGCCATCTTTTAATTCAGTTAAAACAAATGGCGGATCAGAGTATGGTGCTCAAAATGTAGGAGTCGTGGAAAAAAGAGATAATGGTTGGTGGAAGATTGAAACATGGGAAGGTCCAGTTTGGATTAACTTAAATGGGGAAGAACGTGTCATGGGAGATTTCTATGCATATGATGAACCTTCTTTCTCATCAAAGGTTGCGAATGCTGGAGCGAAGTACGGGCGACAAACATTTAGAATAGTAGATGGAACAACAGATGGTTGGCTAAAATTTAAGACGTGGGAAGGCGACAAGTGGATGAATCCTACGGCTGAACAAATTACTGTCAACAAAACAATCTATGCGTATAATGAACCTTCATTTAATGCACAGAAAGCAAATTATGAAGCACCATTTAACCCGCAAAATTGGGGAGTAGTAGAAAAAAAAGAAAATGGCTGGATGAAAGTAAGTACTTATGAAGGTTATAAGTGGATCAATCCAGATGGAGAAGAAAGGTTCATAAACAAATTATTCTATGCGTATAACGAAGCTTCATTTAATGCAGCTAAAGCAAACGCTGGAGCATTATATAGTCCACAAAATTTTAGAGTTGTGGATGGAACACCTAGTGGATGGTTGAAGGTTAAAACATGGGAAGGCGAGAAATGGCTGAATCTAGATGGAGAAGAAAGATTCATAAACAAATCATTCTATGCGTATAACGAGCCTTCATTTAGCTCAGGCAAAGCAAACGCTGGAGCATTATATAGTCCGCAGAATTTTAGAGTTGTAGATGGGACAACTAGTGGGTGGTTGAAGATTAAAACATGGGAAGGCGACAAGTGGATGAATTTAAATGCGGAAGATACAGGCGTAGAATTCTACGTGGAAGCTACTGCATATAGTGTAGAAGGTAGTCCACCAAATGAAAGGATTACGGCGTCTGGAATAGACATAGGAAAAAATCCTAACATCAAGTTAATTGCAGTTGATCCTAAAGTTATTAAACTAGGAACGAAAGTTTGGGTTGAAGGATACGGTGATGCAATTGCTGGAGATACAGGTGGGGCTATTAAAGGCAATAAAATTGATGTTCTGTTTCCTACAGAAAAGCAAGCACGTGAATGGGGACGTAAAAAAGTGAGAATTAAAATAATGAAATAGGATATATCTATTCTTTGCTTCGAAAATTATATATTAGACAAAATAAAAGGGAGGATATTTTTATGTTTA
The DNA here is from genome assembly GCF_008368855.1 of Bacillus sp. TE8-1. NCBI lineage: Bacteria > Bacillati > Bacillota > Bacilli > Caryophanales > Bacillaceae > Bacillus > Bacillus sp. TE8-1. The sequence continues at coordinate 254,521 of NZ_QPET01000028.1, forward strand.
AGAAAAGTATAGGAATCTTATTGTTTTTTATTCTATCTATCTCGACATTCAGTATGGTAACTCACGCTGCTAATAGTTCAGAATACGTGAATCAATCATTCTATGGGTATAAAGAACCATCTTTTAATTCAGCTAAAACAAATGGCGGATCAGAGTATGGTGCTCAAAATGTAGGAGTCATGGAAAAAAGAGATAATGGCTGGTGGAAGATTGAAACATGGGAAGGTCCAGTTTGGATTAACTTGAATGGGGAAGAACGTGTCATGGGAGATTTCTATGCATATGATGAACCTTCTCTCTCATCAAAGGTTGCGAATGCTGGAGCGAAGTACGGGCGACAAACATTTAGAATAGTAGATGGAACAACAGATGGTTGGCTTAAATTTAAGACGTGGGAAGGCGAAAAATGGATGAATCCTGCGGCTGAACAAATTACCGTCAACAAAACGATTTATGCATATAATGAGCCTTCATTTAATGCACAGAAAGCAAATTATGGAGCACCATTTAACCCACAAAATTGGGGAGTAGTAGAAAAAAAAGAAAATGGCTGGATGAAGGTAAGTACTTATGAAGGTTATAAGTGGATCAATCCAGATGGAGAAGAAAGATTCATAAACAAAGCATTCTATGCGTATAACGAAGCTTCATTTAATGCAGGCAAAGCAAACGCTGGAGCATTATATAGTCCGCAGAATTTTAGAGTTGTGGATGGGACACCTAATGGATGGTTAAAGGTTAAAACATGGGAAGGCGAGAAATGGCTGAATCTAGATGGAGAAGAAAGGTTCATAGAAAAAGCATTCTATGCGTATAACGAGCCTTCATTTAGTTCAGGCAAAGCAAACGCTGGAGCATTATATAGTCCGCAGAATTTTAGAGTAATAGATGGGACAACTAGTGGATGGTTGAAGATTAAAACATGGGAAGGCGACAAGTGGATGAACCTAAACCAAACAGATTCTGGTTCTTCTGGAGTAATTGATTTAGCTTTAAAACAACTTGGAAAGCCGTATGTTGAAGCTGGGACAGGACCAAATGGATTTGATTGTAGTGGCTTTATTTATTACGTATTTAAAAATAATGGATATAACATTGTGAGAACAAGTGTTGCAGGATACTGGGGAATGGTTACAAAAATAAGTGATCCTCAACCAGGAGATTTAGTATTCTTACAGAATACATATAAAGCGGGTCCTTCTCATTTAGGAATATATTTAGGGAATGGTGAATATATTCATGCTGCTGACGAAACAACAGGTGTAATTAAAAGTAAGATAAATAGTTCATACACTCAAAAGCACTTCTTGGGGTATGCTAGATTTTCAAAATAATTAAATTGGATTCAATAAAAAGACAGCTATCTATGGATAGCTGTCTTTTTATTGTTTGTGTTGACTTGACTACTTATATATATCCACAAGCAAAACAACATAATATTAATACGGAAAAATATATTAATATGAATTTTTGCATATTTTAAAATTCAATATATCCCTTGAAAACTTTTAATTGTATAATATATTTTGTCATATTTTTAGATTTTTCGACATAAACCAACAAAAATAGAGAACGTATTGGGAGAAGACATTATGTACACAAAACTATTAAAATCAATTACATCATTATCACTGATTGGTGGTGCGTTGTTATATACAAATGGCAGCGATGTAAAAGCTGCTGAAGTGGGTGTTTTTTCTGATGTGCCGACATCACATTGGTCATATCCTGCGATTAAAGATTTAGCGAGTAAAAATATTATTTCCGGTTATGGAAATGGAATATTTGGTTTTGGAGATGTTGCGACAAGGGAGCAAGTTGCGGCTTTAATTTATCGAGTGTTAGTACCAAATAAACAAGGCGGTTCGTTTAGTAATGGTGGAACTCGTTACGTATTAAAGAATGGATCTACGTTTAAAAATCCTTACGGTGATATTAATCAAAGTTCTACAATGTTCCCAGAAGAGGTGTTAACTTTAACGAATTTAGGAGTTTTTAAAGGTGATGAAAATGGCCAATTTAGACCGAAAGCTTCTGTGAGTCGTGCGGAAATGGCACAAATTCTTACAAATGCTTTCCATCTTGCGGCAAAACAAAAACATACCTTTAAGGATGTTCCAAATCCATTTTGGGCAGAAAATGCAATTAGTGCGGTGCAGTCAAATGGAATCGCAGATGGCACAGGGAACGGGAATTTTGAACCGTATGGCACAGTAACACGTGAACAGTATGCGCAGTTTTTATATAAAACCTTGAAATATAAAAATGCCGATGTGAAAGACACAGGAGATGCGGCATTATTAACAGCTTTTAAAGAGGAAGTACAAAAGCGTATTAATACATACGAGACAAATATTACACTTCCATATAAAACGAAAAATAATAATACAGAAGAAGTGATGAATACACTTTTTAACGCATATAAAGAAGTTGCAAGTAAAAATGAGTATACAAATAATAATAGATCGAATGTTTCATATGGACTTTCTGGATCACCTGGAAATTATACGTTTACGCTTAAGATTACATATCGTGAAACGAAAGAACAGACGGAATATGTCATGAAACAAGCGAAAGCAATCGTTTCTTCTATTACTCATGTTGGAATGGATGATCACGAAAAAGTGAAGGCGATTCATGATTACGTAGTAAAGCATGTTTCTTATGATACGTCTTATAAAGCTTACACAGCATATGAAGCACTTGTAAATCGTTCTGCGGTTTGCCAAGGTTACGCACTATTAACTTATCAATTATTAAAAGAAGCAGGAATTGAAAATCATTTTGTGACAGGAACTGGGGACGGACAACCTCATGCTTGGAATTTAGTGAAAATCGAAAACAAATGGTATCACCTTGATACAACATTCGATGATCCAGTGCCAGATGAGCAGGGCCGCGTCACGTATTCGTATTTCAATTTATCAGATGAACAAATCGCAAGAAATCATGAGTGGAACCGCGGAGACTACCCGCAAGCTACAACGAATTATTATAGTACACTGACAAACAAAATTGCGGCAGGTAGTACGAAAACGCCTGCATATCAACAAATATTAAAAGATACAAAGTTAAACTATTTAGGAAATGAATATATCGCAAATAACTATACCGAATTAAAAAATAAAATGCAGCAACGCTATAGTGCAAAACCAGAGAAAATTGAAGTGCTATACAAGCAATCAATGAATGGTGCACTGCAAGATGTGAAAAAGGCAATTGGCGAAATCGATTATCCGCAAGGGGCAAATCGAGTTTCTTATAAAGCGGAGCCTTACAATGCGAAAGAAGGGTATTCTTTAGTAACAATTACGTTTACGTATTAAAAGCAACCTAGATCCTATGGGATCTAGGTTGTTTTTTTATTATTCTTCGACAAAACATGACAATATATAGATACATTCTTTGCTACTATGAGATGAGAAATCTTACATTAAAAAACTGTTTAAAATAACTAATGCAGATAGGCGGAAAAAAATGAACCGAAAGTTACTAATGGCTTTAACATGCGGTACATTGCTTATGGGAATGGCTGCTTGTAGCTCAAATGAGAAGACTACAACTGAATCAAAACCTAAACAAGAAGAAAAGGTTCAGGAAAAACCGAAAGTTCAAACCATTCAAAAGCAGCAAAAAGATAGTTATGTAGTAAGTGAAGATGAGCTCTCTAAAGCGGCACAGTCGATTGGTGAAATCCAAAACGAGCAAACTATAAATGATATGATGATACATATGTCTTTACAAAAACTCACATTCAATGGGAATAATCTTCATGTTTCCGGTACCCGTGATGTAGGGCGATTTCAAATGACGAAAGAAAACATTCAATACTTAAAAAACAACTTAAATGTTATTAATAATGATGAAAGACCAAAATATGAATCTATTCTGAACAAATGGTATGATGGAGAGTTCGAATCTGTAGTTAAAGACTTTGAAGAAATTCATTATTTAAGTTCAGGAAAAAAGCAAAGTATGGAGGAATCTAAACTAGCTAAAAAAATTGATAGTGATGAAAAAGAATTTATTCTCCATTTCTTTGGTCAAGAAGGATTAGATATCCATAATAAAGAGTGGAAACAGGGCGAGTTATAGAAGTAAAACTGAATTTCTCTTCACTAGGAAGTACAATGTTTTACGGAACAAAAAAATAATGAAATTTCCTTAAATATAGTCCCATCGGGAGGTTGTCTATACTGAGATTCAATAGATACACAGTAATGCTTATTTTTCTAGCCATTGGCACAAATGCTGCATTATCTATGTGGATTAAGCAGGGACTTTTAGGTGTCATCAATGCTATTATTTTCTTGTTAACCGCTGCACGGACTACAAAATGAACTAATACAGAAGATTAGCATAAATAAAACATTGTATTTCTCAATAAACAAAACAACTTAACGTGGTAAAATAATAGTTGGACGGGAGTCCAATACATATTATTAAAATTAAGATGGTTCAAGTCGGAGGAAGGCACCTTAGGGTGTCTATTCTTTTTTATAAAAAGAAATTTGTACGTTTAGACGCATTTTAAATACAAAATAACCGATTCCTTATACGTTAAGAAACCGGTTATTTATTTTCCTACTTTTTTAGAGGGCTTTTTCTTATAATGGTCTTAAATCATAAATAAAAGATAGAGTAAAAACTATATACGAAATAAATGTAACGAAAACAAGAAAACATATAAACTGAGAATTAGATACATATTGTTCTATTCTTTTTTTCATGTTAATTCGTATTATTTTTCAAATGTGAAGTATCAATTGGAATTTGAGCTTTCCAAGATCCATTTACTTTTCCAATTCTAGTTATATTTACATCTAAAGTAAGAGGCTGTTTAAAAACGTCTTTTTCTTCATTAGTTATAACAAATGTAGCAACACCTTCGGGTCTATCATTATCACGGATGCCTATTTTATCTAACTTTTGACCTGCTGCCACAAGTTCAAAAGGAAGACGATCATCTGCATCATGGATAAATGATAGTCTCCCATCATGTTTAATCTCAGGGTTTTCCTCTTGTTGTCCATTAATTATACCATCACTTTGGAGATCTAATCCTGATGTATCAAATTCAAATGGTACTAAACTTCCGTCAGCTTTTTCCATTCTATAATGAACTGATATACGTGAATCTGCGATAAATAATTCTTTGAGATGTACAGTAATACCTTGATCTGTAATTTTTTCATCAATAGGAATATATTTACCATTCTTCATCATATCTTGTGTGATACCATTTTCATCTTTTATTCCTTCATTTACAACTTTATCATTTGTAATTGCATCAGAAAAATATGAAGCGACATTTGTAGCCGCTACTTGTACTTGTGGAATCATTGCTGTTGTGAAAAGTGCTGCTGCAGCTACTGCTGTATAAATGAAACGTTTTGATTTTTTACTCATGTTTGTAAACATTCCCTTCTTTTGGTGCTTTTTGTGATTTATATTAGAAACATTGTCTAACTTGGAACGGCTTTCAAATGTTTTCCATGCTTGTTCTATATCAATTTTGATTTCTTGTGGTGAATTTGCAGATTCTTCATCTAGCATTACGTTTTCCCATTGATTTAATTTACTGATTTCTACTAATAAATCTTGGCATGCTTCACATGTATCTAGGTGCTTTGTGAATTCCTTTCTTATATCATGAGAAAGTTCTCCATCAATATATGTTTGAATAAACCCGATATCATAACATTTCATTTGTTATGCCTCCTCCATTTGTTTATAAATCTTGCGGAATTTCATTTTGGCTCGGACCAATAATGTTCCAATAGAAGATATTTCAATTTGAAGTACTTCTGCAATTTCTTTATATTGAAAACCAGAGAATTTCATTAGTAAAAGGGTTCGTTCTCGATCATTCATTTTATTTAGTATCGTTTGGACCTTTGTAATTTCTTCTTTTCTTATCCAATCATCGTCTAATGATGAAACATTTTGTACTTCATGGTATTGTATTTCTTTATCAATCTTCGCTTGCTGCCTTTTTTCAGAACGAAAATGGTTATAAGCTACATAAGTAGAAGATTTAATCAACCATCCAGGTATATTTTCAATTCCATTCCAATCGCTACGATATAATTGTAAAAATACTTCTTGTGCTAACTCTTCAGCGATAGATTGATCTTTAACAATCCATATAATCTGTTTCACAGCATAAGCATAGTACTGCTTAAATAAATCTTCAAAAGTCATATCAGATGCATGCCTTTCTTCATTTTCTATGGTTAACATATTAGTTTAAACCTCACTCTCAATTTGATACCTGTATTATAGAGAAACCAGAAAAACGGATTTTGTGACAGTTTTTCTAGTTGTTTTTTATCTTTTTTATTATGTATAAAAAAAGCATTCATCTGATTAAAAGATAAATGCAAAAAGGGAACTATAACTCTTACAGTAGTTGTCTATTAATGTATAAGAAAACAGTTAGTTTGTTGCCAAATTGTATTTAAACGTACAATTTTCTTTTTTCATATGGTGCCCCCATCGCTATTAACTTAAGAAATTGATTCTCCCCTAAAACGAAAGAAACGGTTCTATCACATTAGATTTCACATTTAATACTTCTGGACTACAAGGTAAAGAACTAGTAGTTTTTGAAGAACTGTATCAAGACAATATCTGAATAGCTATTCACGCTGAAATTGATGAGAAGGGACAAACAGTGCAATATAAAGAAGTAAAGCTAGAACAACTTAAACCAGAACAGCCGAATGTTACCCTTTTTATGGAATTGATTTATAAATGCCTCTAAATTAACGATATTCTTGACAATACTACTATTTACTTTAATATTAATTGCACTTTCTTATTGTAATCTTACATTCTTGTAAGGTAAATGTAAGACAATTCAATATGAAGACTATAACACTTTAGATTAAATTGTAGATATCCAATAAACGAACAGGAGATAGCAACAATGAGTATATTAACAGTCCGTAACTTAAGTAAAATTTATAATACAGGAGAAGTATCTTATAAAGCTCTTTCCAATATTGATTTGACAATACAAAAAGGAGAATTTGTAGGGATTATGGGAGCATCAGGGAGTGGAAAATCAACTTTGCTGAATATGATTTCTACTATTGATGCGCCAACATCTGGGGAAGTATTTATTAACGAAAAAAATCCCTATTGTTTATCTTCTAATGATTTAGCTCTATTTAGACGTCGTGAACTAGGATTTGTCTTTCAATCTTTTAACCTTATGAATACTCTAACTGTAAAAGAGAATATTGTTTTACCACTTACATTAGATAATGTAAGTTTGAATGATATGAACGAAAAAGTAGAAGTTATTTCTAAACAACTGGGGATTGAACAGATTTTAAATAAAAGAACCTATGAAATTTCAGGAGGTCAAGCTCAACGAACTGCCATTGCTCGTGCACTCATTCATTCTCCTCAATTAATTTTAGCAGATGAGCCAACAGGAAATTTAGATTCAAAAGCGGCAAATGATGTGATGGAACTTTTAAAGAAATTAAATCAAGAAGAACAAGTAACTATGATGCTAGTGACACATGACGCTGTAGCAGCGAGTTACTGTGACCGAGTAGTTTTCATTAAAGATGGATCTTTTTATAATGAAATTTATTACGGTGAAAATCGTTCAATATTTCACAAAAATATTATGGATGTAATATCTTTATTAGGAGGCAATCAACATGAATTTGCGTCAGTTCGCGCTTAATAACGTCATTCGTAATAAGCGATTATATTTAGGTCATTTTTTAAGTAGTACATTTGCCGTGATGATTCTATTCATTTATGAATTACTTGCATTTCATCCTAATTTCACTGGTAATCTTGTATCGACAAGTGCGGTCATAAGTGCTTTAAGTACACAAGGATTTAAAATTACTCAATATCTAATTATATTTTTCTCCTTCTTTTTCATTCTATATTCTATTACTATGTTTTTAAAAACAAGGAAAAAGGAATTCGGTATCTTAATACTCCATGGCATGTCTGACACACAATTAAAAAAGTTAATCTTCATGGAAAATATGTTAATTGGATGTTCTGCAATTATTGTTGGGATTGGAACTGGATTAGTCTTTGGAAAATTAATCTTACTGATATGTAGTTCACTTTTCCTATTAAAAGGCGGGCTTCCATTTTATTTTCCTACTAAGGCAATTTTAATAACATCTATTATGTTTTTTATTTTATTTATACTTGTCTCTTTTTTCACTTTACGAGTAATGAAAGTATCCCAGCTAATTGAACTCATGAAATCTGAAGAAAAACCAAAAACGGAACCAAAGTCATCTAAATGGCTAGCTTTCTTTTCAATTCTTTGTATTATCATTGGATATGCCTCAGCATTTTATTTAGATACAGCATTGGAAAAAGGAACCGATTATATATATGTTATGTTAATGTGCGTTTTCTTATGTGTATTAGGAACATACTTTTTATTTACTCAGCTCAGCTTTTATGTCATTACAATATTGAAAAATCGTCAATACACTTTCTTTAAAAAAACAAATATGTTAACGATTTCGGAGTTAGCATATCGAATGACAGATAACGCAAGAACACTATTTCTAGTAAGTATACTTTCGGCAGTCGCCTTTACCTCTATTGGTGCTTGTCTTGCTATTGGAAATGGAGCATTAGCGGAAGTTGACAGCCCTTATGCGTTTGAGTATACATCATTGAAACGAAACAAGCAGGAGTCCTCTCATATTTCTCAAATCGAGAAACAATTACATGATGCTGGATTCTCATATAAGTTAGTAACTTCTATTGGTTTTAATACAGGAGGAGGTGCAACAATTATGAGCCTGACTGATTACAACGCAACTGCCAAAACACTAGGGTACCCAGTAGAAACATTAAAAAGGGAAACGGATAGTCTAATTCTACCATCAAAAAAATATTTAAGAACAGCTTCTCAAGAGGAATTAAAGAAAGTGTCTTCATCTCTTGAAATAGAACAGGATAATATGCATTTTAATCTTTCGAGAAATAAGATATTAAGGGATAATATTATTAGCCCATCTTATCATTTTTCTGTTGTTGTTTCAGATTCAATGTACGAAACAATACTAAATACAAAGCAATTAGCAGAAGGAAAGGCTGATCAACATAAAGTCTATCGTTTTTTAATTAAAAATATGCATGAAACAGCAGATGTTGCTAAACAACTTGAGAAGGTAATTTTATATGATTATCAAAGTGGACAACCACCTTTTATGTTTGATTGCTCGGTCTTACAATGGTTAGAACGTAAACAAATGAATGCAATGCTATCTATTCTTAGCGTACTAGTGGGGGTTGTATTTTTTATATTTGCAATTAGCTTCTTGTATTTCCGTTTATTCACAGATTTAGATCGAGATAAAAGTCAATTTCAAACGCTTTCTAAATTAGGGTTAACTAAAAGAGAGTTGAAAAAAATTGTAACCCAACAAATTAGCATATTATTTTTTGTGCCTATTGTGATTTCTATTCTGCACAGTAGCGTAGCCTTTTTGGCAATAAGGGCTTTAGCGCAGAGCAGGGTGGGCGTAGACTTACCTGTTGCAGGGAATTCTATTCTCATATTCACAAGCTTTATTAGTGTACAAATAATTTACTACCTTATTATTAGAAGAAATTATTTGCGTCAAATACTTCATTTTATAAAATAAAGCAAAAAGTATTATATTAGTTAGATGGACAAAGGAATAGTATTCAAATTTATAAAACAATAATTTGATTTAATAGATTTTAGAGTATTGTTAAACGTGATAAAGAAATTCTTATATAAAAATAAGTACATCTGTTTTTTAACGAGATGTGCTTATTTTGATTTTAATAATTTATTCCCATTTCTTTAAATCATTTGCTATTCCCCACCATGAATATATTGATAAACTCCATCCATATATTTGTAGAAAGGGGGAATTCAAATGAAGAGAGATGATAATAAGATTAGTCATTTTATATCGGAAAAAGGGAAGGAAGATTTTCAAATTGCTTACGATGAATCAATGGCACTTCTTCCAAAACCTAACGAAACGAAAGATATAAAAACGAAATATGGCACAATTCGTGCTTATTACTTTACTAAAGAGGAAAACAAACATAAGGAACCAATACTCTTACTCCCTGGACGCGGTGCATCTACTCCAATGTGGGTCCCGAATTTAGAAGGGCTAAGGGAGAAAAGGCCTGTTTATACGATAGATTTACTCGGTGAGCCTGGAATGAGTGTGCAAACGAAGGTGATTGAGAACCAAAAACAACAAGCAGAATGGTTAAATGAAGTAATTGAAGGATTAGGTTTAGAAAGAGTGCATATCGTAGGTGTCTCCATTGGAGGGTGGACAACAATGAACTTGGCCAGATATAATCCTGAGCATATTGCTACGGCTAGTTTATTAGATCCAGTCTTTGTATTTGCGCAAATATCCATAAAAATGATTCTGGCATCTATTCCAGCTTCTGTTCCTATTGTCCCTAAGTTTTTAAGAGAAAAGATGTTAAGCTATGTTTCTGGAGGAGCAGAAGCAAGTGACGATGAGCCTATCGCTAAGTTAATCGAGTCGGGTATGCGTAACTATAAACTGAAAACGCCAGCGCCTGATTTATTTAGTAAAGAAGACTTAAAAAATATTGATATTCCAGTGCTTGCACTTATAGCTGAAAAAAGTACAATGCACAATTCGGTAAAAGCAGTTGAAACTGGAAAAAAATACGTTAAAGATATTGATATAGTTAATTGGAAAAATGCATCTCACGCAATCAATGGTGAGTTCTCTAACGAAGTTAATGCTAGGATCCTTGATTTTGTAGAAAAACATTCTAATGATAACTAAGTTGAAAGTGGAAAATATGTTGTCATAACAACTTCATCTCTATATAGCTATTTAGGGGATTTAGCTCATTTTTTATTTTGGCATATTTTAATTCTGCTATTTTCATGAATATGTATAATTACATAAAATTTCAGTGAAAAAGAGAGTATACTTTCATATTGTGTAATAAAGATAAAGCCCGCCTACGGAAATAGGCGGGCTTTTTTTACTTATAAAGAAAAGACAACCTTTAAGGTGTCTTCCTTCGATTTGAAACATTTTACTAGGTTAAGTTTTTGTGATAATAAACTCTTTTAATTGGAATGAACCTACGCAGTACATCACTTTATTCTTAAGCATCATTCTCAACAAAAGTAAAGATTTTCATTATCTTTTTAACTACAAAGGGTAATAATTTAGAAGCTAAAAATGCAAGTATGAAAGCAATTCCCCATGTTTTTATCCATGATTTGAGAAATAAAGCTGTATATCCAACATTCATTGAAACCATGACGAAAGAGATAATGCTAGATATGCCTAAAATCATAAAGATATTAAAAATTATTGGTTCGAATTTTTTATTGATTTTCAAAATTAACACCTATTTTCTATATATGCTTTGCTGCCCAATTTCATCAACATCTAATCTTACAGTTTGAAATCTAGGTTGTCCAGTTTGTTTTACTTTGGTGCAATAGCGATATTGTTTGGAATAAAGTTTCACTTTATTATTTAAGAGCGAATAAATGAAAAATAAAATATCCAAAAATATAGATAGAAATCCGCTTTTATACCTTTCAATAAAAGAATACTAGCATTATATATTATAAGGAATACTTGTCCTTAATTGTAAATGAAAGGGGGGAATTGGTATGAGTTATGGCTATGGTCACCCTCCAAAAAAATGCTTTGAACATCATAATGAAACTTTATCAACGGGTGTATTACGTAGACATTCCGCTACGTTATTTCTTACTGTTGAAGCTATGAATGTTGATCCAGATGATACTCGTAGAGTAACAGTTGAAATGTTTGATTGGTCATCGGGTTCTCCGGTATTGTTACCATTAATAGACCCTTCAACACAAACATTGCCACCTAATCGATATGTTACTTTTCGTTCAGCAGCTCTTCCTCCAGCACTCTTTGCTTATGAAGTAAGAATCATTCGTCCGAAAGATAGAGATGTTGTTACAAATGTTTTTGGTCTTAGTGCAATCGTATTTAACCCACAAGAAGGAAATAATGTTTTACAACATGATTTAGCAAAAATAGACCTTAAATAGATTTTATAAAGGTCTATTTATTGAGCATGATTAAACAAAAGAGTAGGGTGTAATCCTACTCTTTTTTTAACGTTAACTAGAATTTTAAAAGAAATCCTTCATCATTTTAGCATCTTTAATATTTACTATCACACCTTCTACCTTATCTTTCTTCTCATCTTTAGCAATTGTAATTTGTTCCTTATTATCAACCCAAACAAGAAACTCTTCTTTGGAGTCATCTTTATATGTAACGGTAATAGTAGAATGTGCAGATTCTCTCTTTTTTTGATCTAAAGTAATTGTTGTAGGTGTTCCATTTTGAACGGCTGAAACGATAGATTTTATCATTTCTTTATTATCTGTTTGAGATTTGGAAGTAGTATAATTTGTTGTTTTTAGTATTTCAATGTCTGTAATATTTGCGGAATTTAATTGAAAGGCATTTTGTGTATGTTCTTGCTTAGCCTGCGAAGTTTTATCTGTAGCCGAGGTGCTTGTACAACCTATTAAAGTAAAAGATAGAGCGGTTAGAGCACATATAGATATGATTTTTTTCATAGTATCCCTCCTCAAATTCAATTATAACAATTTTCTGCTAATTTAGGTAGTTATTGTAAGGAGAAGATGTTTTAAAGTGGTAAATGATGTTGTTCATTCTCTATTAAAAGCAAAATTCACATAACTTTTTTCATATTTTATGTTTAACATTTCGAAAATAGGTGTACTACATATAATATAACAAATAATTCATTTTAAAGGAGGAAGTTAAAGATGGAAACGAAGTATAGTAAACCTTTTGTATATGAATTTATTACGGAGAAAGAGGTCATGAATGCGGCGAATGATCTAGTGAAGAAAGGGATAGACCAAAAAGATATTTACGTATTAACACATGAGAAAGAGAGGACAGATAGAATCGCAGATAATGCAGACGTGAACACGATTGGAATAAAAGAGGAAGGACTTGGGACAAGCATTATTAATGTCTTTCAAAAAACGGGAGATCAGTTAAGAAATAAGATGCAGGAGTTAGGGCTTAATGAGGAAGAAGCTAACTTTTATGAAGAAAAGCTGGATGAAGGAAAAATCTTGTTATTCGTTAAGGATTTAGAAAGAGTCGGTGAATGGCTACACGAAAGAAGATGCATGTATTCTATTTAAATTTATATCCTTTACATCTATAAATCTATTACGAAAAGGAGATGGGAAATATGAGTGAGAGCGGTCTAAAAGAACAAATTACGGGTAAAGTTGAAAAGAAAAAAGGACAAGTAAAAGAAGGAATTGGTGAAATTACAGAAGATAGAGAGTTGAAAAATGAGGGGAAGTGGGAGAAGACGAAGGGAACGATAAAAGAAAAAGTCGGAAAAGTGAAACAAAAGATAAGTGATGGATTGGATAATAAAGAATAATACATGTTTATCAAGCTTTGGTTACATACCAAAGCTTGATAAATCAAATATAAAAACAATATAGGAGGTTTAATTGTGGGACTTATTATTACGTGTATTGTAGGTGGACTTATTGGTGCGTTAGCTGGAATGATTACGGGAAAAGACTTTCCTTTAGGTATAGTTGGTAATGTGATTGCTGGTTTGATTGGATCTTGGGTAGGTAGTGCGTTATTTGGTCATTGGGGTCCTGAATGGGGAGGCATTTTTGTTCTTCCAGCGTTATTAGGTGCAATCGTCTTTATTTTAATCGTTACATTCTTCTCTAGAATGCTACGGAAAGCGTAAGTATGATAATGAATAGTAATCTTAAGTTTATTATATATAACTATAAAGTGAATGAACTGATAAATATACATAAAAAAGCATCCAATTAAACTAATTTGGATGCTTTTTTAATGTAATCTACATAGAAATGAGCGGGGGATGAAGAACCCCCGCTTATTAAAATTACACTTTCTATCATATGCCTTTCGAGAGGACTCCCACTTCTAAACGTAAGTGAAGGTGGTGAGGTGAATCGAAAGAAATATATTATTTTCAAGAAAATAATAGAAACATACGTTCTGTTTTTTGCTATAATATCCTTAACAAGGAGGTGAATAAAATGACAAAGGAAAATCCGTCAAACTATAAAACTTTTCAAATTTGGATTAAAAAAGGGCATCGTATGTATTCTTATTTTCAAGAATGTTGTCATAACGCTAAGAACATGTACAACACCACAAACTTTTATATACGCCAGGTGTACACTGGATTAACACAAGAAAAAGAGTTGCAGCCTTTGCAAAAAGAAGTTCTGGATCATATTCATAAAAATATTGGTAAGATGAATGACACACAACGTCTTGCCTATCAGAAGAAATTGGAAAAAGAGAAAGTAAAGCCTAAA
>NZ_QPET01000029.1:0-32854 GCF_008368855.1 Bacillus sp. TE8-1
TCAGTTTTCAAAGAACTACTTGGTCGCTCATTTGCGACTTCCTTATGTTAACACTTTCGTTAATTGATGTCAACTAAGTTTTTTATTTCGTTTGTCGCTTTCGACGTTAATGTCATCGGCGACTTGTTCTATATTACACCTCTAAAGTATAATCGTCAATACGTTTTTATAAAAAATATAAAAAGGCTTATTTCTTTTAAAATAAGCCTTTTTATCACATATCATTCTATTCATTTATTATTTCTCTATAATTGGTAACGAGACGATAAATTGAATAATACCATCCCTATATTCCGCTCGAATACTACCACCTTGTAACTCAACAATACTTTTCGCAATCGCTAAACCGAGCCCCGACCCTTCCGTTACTCTACTTCGAGATTGATCTTTCTTATAGAAACGTTCAAACAAATTCGCTAACTCTTCTCTCGTAAACGCTTCACTATGATTCGCAATTACAATTTGTATATCCCTACGCTGCCTTTGAAGAGAAACTTTTATCTCTCCATCATCTTTACTATACTTAATTGCATTCATTAGTAAATTATCAAATACACGAACCATCTTTTCCGAATCAATCGATGCATAAGCACGTTCCTCAGGAAACTTCTTAACAAACGTAAGTCCATGCTCTTCCGCTTGCGGTACTAGCTCTTCTATTAATTGCTCAAGCAACTCATTTACACATACTTCTTGTTTTTCTAATACAACTTGTTCATTTGTTAACTTCGTATACTCAAATAAATCTTCTATTAAATTTTTTAACTGCTCCGACTTTGCAAAAGCAATTCTCGTATACTCATCGTGTTGTTCTTTATTTTCATATTTAGAATCTCGAAGTAATCGTAAGTAACCCATAATAGAAGTAAGTGGTGTACGCAAATCATGCGATACATTTGTGATAAGCTCATTCTTTTGCTTTTCTAATTTACGTTCCTTTTCTATATTATTCATAAGCTCTTCTGCCATATTATTAATATTCTCAGTTAAAGCTGCAATCTCATCTTCACCTTTTTTCTCAATGCGGTAGGCTAAGTTACCTCTTTCTATTTCCTTTACGCCTTGTGCCATCGCTTCAATCTGCTTCATCTTTCTCTTTGTTATATAGAAGAAAGAGAAAATGAATACAAGTACACCAATTAAAAACGGGAATGGTCCTTCTTGCGTGTCATATATTACCTCTCCCTCCGGAATTCCGCTAACAAACATGTACAAATTCTTTCCTTCAATAGTAATAGGTGAAAAAGATATAAACTCTTTTCTTGTACTTTCAAATACATTTCTACCATCTGTATAATTAATCGCGAATGATGCTGCATTACGAATCGTATTATGCAAATCGATTTGCTCTTCTTGCGCTTGCTTTGTTTTATATAAAACTTTACCACTTTCATCAGTAACCAATATCTTCAAAGCTCTAGACCCTTGCTCTAAATTTTGGTTCTCCATTTCGATCATATTTGATATAGCTTCTAATTTATTTTCATGAACCGAACTATTTGCCGCTCCTTGAGCTTGGTGATTAATTTGTTCCATACCAGCCCGATAATCGATAGTTGCTTGACGATTCGCATTCTCAAAAAACGGCGCTGCTGCCTTTGCTGACAAAACTCCTAATAACGCACAAGCAGCAAAAGTAGTAATCAATTGAATCCTTATACTCTTTCGTACGCTCTTTACTAATTTCTCAATTAATTCTCTTATTTTCCTTATATAAGTAAACGGATTAAATATCTTTTTCAATCTTATACCCCACTCCCCATACTGTTTTTATATATCTAGGCTTCCTTGGATTCTCCTCAATCTTTTCACGCACTTTTCGAATATGCACCATTACAGTGTTATCAGACTGGAAAGATCGTTCATTCCACACCTTTTCATAAATTTGCTCCGCACTAAACACCATACCTGGATTTCTAGCTAGCAATTCTAAAATTGAAAATTCCCTCGGAGTTAGTTTCACTTCTTCTCCCTCTACAATAACTTTATGGGTCGAGATGTTGATTTTCATCTCCCCAATTTCTAACTCGTCCTCATTTTGAATAGCGAAACCATTCATTTTCATATAACGGCGTAACTGAGATTTAATTCGTGCGATTAACTCTAACGGATTAAACGGCTTCGTTACGTAATCATCTGCTCCTGTTGTTAACCCTAAAATCTTATCCATATCTTGCGTTTTGGCAGAAAGCATAATAATAGGCATTTCTTTCGCTTCCCTTACTTTCATACACATATGAATACCATCCACTTTCGGCATCATAATATCTAATACGACTAGATGTACTTCATTTTCTTCCAGTAGACGTAATCCTTCTTCTCCGTCTCCTGCTTGTAATACTTTATATCCTTCATTCTTTAAATAGATTGTAATTAAATTCCGAATTTCTTTTTCATCATCTACGACAAGTATTGTTTCGTGTGCCACAATATCTCCCCCATCACTTTTTTAATCCCTAACTTCTATTATAGGAAAACTTCTGAAGAAAAACGCTCGGAAATCCTTAAGATTTTCTGAAGACGCAAAAAAGGTCTAGACTCCCCTTAAGTCTAGACCTTTAAAAAACCCCTTTTATTTACGAACGTAGATGAAATATAGTACGAATAAAACTCCCATAACATACATAATCGGATGAACCTCTTTACGACGACCACTTACTACCATTGTAATTGGATAGAAGATAAATCCAATCGCAATCCCAGTTGCGATACTATACGTAAGTGGCATAGAGATAATTGTAAAGAATGCTGGTACTGCAATCTCGAATTTCTTCCAATCAATTTCCCCTAAAGAAGAAACCATCAAGATCCCTACAATAATTAATGCTGGTGCCGTTACAGCTGGTGTTACAACACTTAGTAATGGTGAGAAGAATAGTGCCAGTAAAAAGAATCCTGCTGTTACAACTGCTGTAAATCCAGAACGTCCACCCGCTGCTACCCCTGCAGAAGATTCAATATAAGACGTTGTTGTTGATGTACCCAAGATCGCACCAATTACAGTTGCAATCGCATCTGCAAATAATGCTTTTCCTGCACGTGGTAATTTATTGTTCTTCATTAATCCAGCTTGATTCGCAACCGCTACAAGCGTACCTGCTGTATCAAAGAAATCGATAAAGAAGAACGTTATAATAACAATCCCCATTTGAACTGTAAAAATATCTCCGAAGTGCGTTAACGCCACGCCGAACGTTGGTTCTAGACTCGGTATTGCTCCCACTACAGCTTTCGGAGTATCAATTAATCCTGTTGCCACTCCTAAGATCGCTGTAAGAATCATACCGTAAAATACTGCACCATTAACTTTCTTAATCATGAAGATGATTGTCGTAACAACCCCGAAGATTGCTAGTAACGTTGTGCCCTTTGTTAAGTCCCCCAACCCAACAAGAACCGCATCATTTTTCACGATAATTCCTGCATTTTGGAATCCAAGGAATGCAATGAACAATCCGATACCTGCTGCTACTGCAAACTTTAACTCCGATGGAATTGCATTAATGATTTTTTCACGAATACCTGAAGCAGTAAGAATAATAAAGATAATACCTGACATTAATGTTCCGGCAATTGCTGTTTGCCATGGAATACCCATCGTTAACACTGCTGTATAAGCAAAGAACGCGTTAATTCCCATACCTGGCGCTAAAGCAATTGGATACTTCGCGAAAATACCCATAATTAACGAACCGATCGCTGCCGCTAATGCCGTAGCAACGAATACTGCACCTGGATCCATCCCTGTACCTGCTGGTAACCCTTTAACATTTCCAAGCGACAGCGTAGCAGGATTGACAAACAGTACGTAAGCCATAGATAGAAATGTCGTTAACCCTGCTATGAACTCAGTCTTATAATTCGTACCGAGCTCATCAAACTGAAAATAGCGTTTCATCTTACGTTTCCCCCGTTATATGATTACTCGCCGTATTTCACCCTAGCCCTCTTTTATCCCGAGAAATAAAAAAGGCTTCCATTGCATATATACATGGAAGCGTTCTATAAATAAAGATAAGATTCCCCTCACCTTTATACAAACGCCTCGTAGTCAAGCCATTTACGGTAGCTAGGTAGAAACTTTCGGGCCATATCCCCGATATTATACGACGGCATAATATTCACTTTTCGTTTGAATTACATAATCATATTAACTCGACGAAGTAGTTTTGTCAATTTAAAAACGAACATTTTTATAAATTTTTATATTTTCGTTCGTATTAATACCAAAATAAAAAAGGTCCATCTATGCATAAGCAATAGATGGACCTTTTTATAAATACTATTCCCACTCAATAGTTGCTGGTGGCTTACTCGTTACATCATACACGATACGGTTAACGTGTTTTACTTCGTTTACGATACGTACAGAGATTTTCTCTAATACGTCCCAAGGGATACGTGCCCAGTCAGCTGTCATACCGTCGATAGATGTTACTGCACGGATACCTACTGTGTAATCGTAAGTACGCTCGTCACCCATAACACCTACGCTACGCATACCAGGAAGCGCAGTGAAGTATTGCCAGATTTCGCGATCTAAGCCGGCTTTAATAATTTCCTCACGTAAAATCGCATCAGATTCACGAACGATTTCTAATTTCTCTTCTGTGATTTCACCTAATACACGAATACCAAGACCAGGACCTGGGAATGGTTGACGCCATACGATTTCATCAGGAATTCCTAGTTCAGATCCTAATACACGTACTTCATCTTTAAATAACGTGTTTAAAGGCTCAATTAATTTGAACTGCATGTCTTCTGGAAGTCCACCAACGTTATGGTGAGATTTAATTGTTTGTGCAGTTGCTGTACCACTCTCAACGATATCTGTGTAAAGTGTACCTTGCGCTAAGAAGTCCATACCTTGTAATTTTGACGCTTCATCATCAAATACGTAAATGAATTCGTTACCGATGATTTTACGTTTTTGTTCTGGATCTTCTACACCTTTTAACTTGTCCATGAAGCGGTCTCTTGCATCCACTTTAATAACGTTCATATGGAAGCCTTCGCTAAATGTTTTCATAACGCCTTCTGCTTCACCTTTACGAAGTAAACCGTGGTCAACGAAAATACATGTTAATTGATCACCAATTGCTTTATGAATTAATACTGCTACAACAGAAGAGTCTACACCGCCACTAAGTGCGCATAGTACTTTTTTGTCTCCAACAGTTTCACGAATCTTTTCTAATTCTACTTCAATAAAGTTCTCCATGTTCCATCCTTCAGAACAACCACATACGCCGAATACGAAGTTTTTAATTAAATCGTTACCGTGCTCAGAGTGACGTACTTCTGGGTGGAATTGTACACCGTATAAGTTTTTCGCTTCATTGCTCATACCAGCAATTGGGCAAGACTCACTTGTTGCATCTACTACGAATCCTTCAGGTAAACCAGTTACTAAGTCGCCATGGCTCATCCATACAACTTGCTCTTCTGGAAGGTTCGCATATAATTTTGATTCGTTCTCTACTTTAAGAACAGCTTTTCCGTACTCACGGTGATTTGCACGCTCTACTTTACCACCGAAGTGTTGCGTCATAAGCTGCATACCGTAACAAATACCGAAGATTGGTAAACCTAGTTCAAAGATTTTTTCATCACAATGTAATGCACCTTCACCGTATACACTATTTGGTCCACCAGAGAAAATAATCCCTTTTGGATTCATTGCTTTAATTTCTTCTGCAGTAATTGTATGTGGATGAAGTTCACTGTATACACCGAACTCACGAATTCGACGTGCTATTAACTGATTGTATTGACTTCCAAAATCTAAAACGATAATTGTATCGTGTTGTTTCTTCAAAATAATCACCCCAACGTTAGTTCTCGTATATAAATATTTTCACCAATTTGGCGAAAAGCATTACCAATATAATAAAAAAAGCCAGTCCTCCGCCTCTAGTCTCATAACAAAGAAAAGGCAGGGGTCTGGCTTTATAAAGAAAGATAGTCTCCGCTCTTTATAAATATAAGACACACTGCCTTCATAGTCAGGTTGTTTACGGTAACCCGGTAGAGACTCTCAAACCATATCATTGAGGATATATGAAGGATCGTTTTATATTATCTTCCTAGATTCTAACAATGAAGTATCAATATGGTCAAGAGAGAAAGCGACAAAATTCTACAGAAATTCATTTCCTTTTCTAAAAAACATAAAAAAACATCCATTTCTATATAGAAATGGATGTTTTTTTAGGGCAAACGGAATTACATCATTCCGCCCATATTTTTTGGTGCTGTAACATCTTGCACTCTAATTCATAAAAACGCGTCAAATTAGTGTTTTCCCAGCATTTGTCTGTAACATCTTTAACGAGAAATTACGTTTTTTATTAGACTGCGTTAGCAAAATGTTAGCATTTTGTTAGCAAATATTAAGTAATATGATTAGATTTTTAAAACTTATTTTAAGATTGGACCAGTGCAGCGTTGATAATACTATCCATTGCTGCACTGATTACATACTCCACTTGTGTGAAGTGTAATTGACAACACAACGGGATGTTGGTGGGTTTATCTCATTCCCATTAAAAAATACTAGAAAAAATTTTTTTAGTTCAAAGAAGACTAAGACTTGAGTATCTGCTGAAGTGCCATCTTCATATTATTTTCTAGAGATGAATCAATATCCTTAATATGATGTTCATCTAATAAAGCTACTATATTATCCATTTTTAACAGGAAATTTTCACCTAACAAGTCTTTTGTAATTTCCAGGTAACAAAGAAGTGATTCCCATATAAAAACCCTCAAATCTGTATAGTATTCTCCTTCATCAATATCTTCAGGATGAATATTATAAAAATAACGATCTTTTGAAGTAAAATCTTTATGATAAAAAAGAGTACTATTTCTATTAAATCTTTCCTTAATATTGGTATCAAACCATTCCAACTCATTAAAACCTTCTAAGTATTCCAGTGAGTAATTCACTTCATTTCTAATTGCTGGATTGCTTAAAGATTGATCCAATAGAAATTGAAATCTTTGATTTCTTAACCCCTTCACTCCTTTTAACGTCTCTAGTAAAGTCCACCACACCTGATGAGAACCTAAATTATTTTCAAATAAGAGTTTATATTCAATTGTTTTTTGGTTATATACTTGTATACCACTATCAAACGTAAAAAAAAACTTTTTATCATTTTTATTTTTCAAAGGTTCATTCTTTGATGTATTTAAAACCATATAACCCCTTTGAAAGGTAAAACAAATCGCTTTAATAATATAAAATTTGCTATAATATGCAGTTACCTCAGACCACGTAGAAAATTTGCGTGATTTAAGGGTTAATAATGCTAAAAACAAATCAAAAGCTCTATAAAAGCATAATGTACTATTATATATGAATTTTTGTTTGAATTCATTAGAGACTGCCATATCAGTGTTCTGTTTTAGAAAAGTATTAAAATCATTTGAATTACCTTGTGTTAAATAATGCAAGAAAAGCTTTTCTACTGAGCCTCTATTAACTTCAAAATATGGTTGAAAACCATTATAGTCTTTCTTTAAATCTTCATATTCTATTTCGCATTTCATTTTTATTCCCCTATACAAATAATTATTAAGATCATATCTTTGTTAAAATCAAGACATAACTATAAAAAATACTCCACAAGTCAATTTTTAGACAACAAACATCTCCTTCTCTATAAAGAAGTGAGACCAATTGTGATTAAGTTCAATTCAAGTTTAAACCATATGCCCTTGAACCTAGCTTATCTTTGTACTTACTTTCTTCAAGTAAGACCTCATTTCTAGTTAATGTTCTTGGTAGTGTCTGAAGAATAGTAAATCTAAATTTCTGAACTCGTTCAGGATCGATTTCAAGAAGTCCTTTTAGTTTTTTATTTCCACCGTGTCCATTCTTGGCATATTCTTTCCAACGTCCAAATATCCCATCTTTTCCGGAGGCAGATCCAACATATTGCATTCCATCTTTTGTGTCTAGAATAAGATAGACTCCACCTACTGAAGAAAGCATTCTGTGCCAAACCACATTCGCAGTAGGATCACTCATAATACCTTGAAGTTCTCTATAATATAAATTGAGCTCTAAATATCCTGGAAAATCCTTCACATACCCCTTAGGTAATAATTGAACAACCTCTTTTTCATTTGTATCAATCTTCATACACCAAGCTTGAGCTATATTCTGCCACTTGATTACAAGTCTGTTTTCCAATTCCTCAAATCCAGATAGTTTTTCTAAGTCATACCTATATTTACTATGAAGCTTAGCTTTTCCTCTATAAGGAACATCTAAATTATCAGGAAAACCACTTATCTCAGTTGTTTTTTTCACCTCATAAACTCCTATAAATACAGCTTGGTTGTTCTCAATCCCAAGACAGGAAACAAGATAATCACAATCCTTGAATCTATTTTTCTCTTGGTATGATTGATACACTTCGAAATGCCCACTAGCATACAATTCGTGTACATCTATATCTCGAGTATCCTGATGTCTTGCAATCTTAATATTTTTTGACATATCTAAACCTGCAAATTCTAGTACTTTATTAATGGTTAGCATATGGCACCTCCATAAATAACTTCTATAGATATATAATCTAAAGCCTTGTATTTCTAATAAGAACATATTAAATATTAGGAGAAGCTCCAGTGTTATCTATAGAAGAACACTACAAAAAATTACTCCTCAGAGTTATTTCAGCCATAGTATCATAAACATTTTCCTACCTAATATAAGAATATAGAGATAAAAGATTCAGTAATACAAAAAATACTCATCTTACCCAATCACAACTTATAACTAACTCATTTAATCCATAAACTCAAATCTAACTCCGATTGATTATACTTATACAGATACCAATAAGCTTTCTTTTTTAGGTTGAGGAAAGAGATCGCTTTCAAATACAATGTTAATCTTTCGGCTTGTTCTTTCAAAATCCGATACTTCTTCCCTACTCAAACTCAACGAGCGAATCGTGATAATTGTTGCCTCAGATTTTAACGTAACTTTAAATTTAATACTATTTGAATTAAACTCTTGCCGTGTAATGTTTTCATTTGAAAAATTGAAATCTAAATTCAATTGAGGTGGAAAATCAATTTGAACTTCAACTATTGGTTTCTTACTAGCAGTCTCTGGTGTTAAAAAAGAGGTCATAACAATTATAATTGGTAATTGAGAGATATATTTTTCGTCATTCTCAGAAATTTCCAAATCAACATTTTGATTAAAAATATCACAATTTAAATCATCTAGCCTTCTAAACATTCTCGAATTTTGTTGAACTAATATAATTAAAGTTATTAGCATAAAAATAGATATTGCAAGTATTGACCAAAGTACGAATGTATCATTTGTTATCGACACAAATAATGATATTAATGAGGCTAGACCAGTTATAGTAATAAAAAAAGGGTTTTTAGACAAAAAATCATATAATTTACTCAAAAAAGTATCCCCCTTCTTTTATTAAGAACCTTATATTAAAGATTGTTTTAAAAATTTCATCTTTTGAATTTGCATTATAAATTATAATCTTCGAGTTTTTGTATATCTTAACCCTACTTGCCTCCCTTAGAACAACCTTCATTTCGGTAATCTCATTTCCCTGTTTAACAGTATTATCATATAAATAACTCTTGTGAATATAATCACCAGATATTGTAATAGATGAAGAATTCTCTTTATTTGTTCTAAAAGATGCTGATTGAACTCCATCAACTTTATCTGAGTTAATAAGATGCTTAAAAAAATCATTTGTAAAAGATATGTTTTGAGATGAAATGCCAAACTCCGCGAATAGAATATCCTGTATATCTTTTAATAGAGTATATTTTGTAGTAAAAACAAAAATAAAGGGATTTTCATCGTTATAAATCCATATGAGTGATTTATTTACTTCATTTATGGATTGTATATCAGTTACAATTTCTCCTGAAGAATCTATTCTTTCGCTTTTTATCTCCTTCTCAGTTTCCCAAATTAACTTTAATTCACATTTGTCTTCTTTAATTGCTTCTTTAGATATAAAGAATCTATACCGATTCCCTTCATACCTTCCTTGACCGCTACTTTGAAGAAAGTCAAAATACTGCTTTGTCGATCTTAAAATAAAAAAAGACTTATACAATTTCGTGTCAAATTCCATATATTACATCTCCTTGTCCACTACTTTTTATAAGGCTCGACCGGTTAATTAGAGATTTTTCACACCCACCTAATTCATAGAAGATGTTTACCCAAAAGCCGAGCGACTAGCCTATGATATAACTTTTAAGCTTCGAATATTTTTTCTAAAATATCTCTATTATTTTCATAGTCTACAGTATTTAATAAACCATACTTTTTATTTTCTAACTTGATTATTCTGGAAAATTTAATTTCTTTATAATCTTTTAAATCAAATCCTAATGTTGATAAAATAAGTTGTGTATCTTCATTCTTATTGGTAAATATGTAATTAAACAATGCTTTACGCTTATTCTCGTCTAGTTCTACATTGTTAGGACTATCTAAAACTAATGGAAATTTAATACTCTCACTATTCAATTCATCCTTAATTTTCAATAAGTTAAAGTACCAAATAATCGTTGAAATTGGAATGTTACTCCCCCTAGGTGTAAGATTATTCTTAATACTCTTCACCTTATTTAGACTAATTTCCTCTAATCCAAACTTATTGATAGAATCGATCATATAACCTTCATACAAGGCATTAGCTTTCTTTTTTAATTCACTACACTTAGTTAGAATTTTTTTCTGCGTTTGTATATCCGCTTTGTTTATGCTTAATTTATTTTCAACTATGCCATATTCCTTAATCATACTATCTTGCGTTTCAATGTAGCCTCTATGCTTAAGAGCATCTGATATACTCCCTTGATTAATACTCATTCCTTTTTCAAATTCATCAAATTTCTGTAATAAATTAGTATAATGAACTTCTTTCTTTTCAAGTTTTCTGTTTGCTTCTAGTAGCAATTCATCCAGTTGATTTTTCATTATAACAAAATCTTCTAATTCACTATGTTCTGATATCCTCAAACCAATATCATCGATATACTGTGAACAAGTAGGACACACACCTTCATTAACTTTTTGAACTTCTCCTTCTTTAGATTTCTTCAATTTTAGAAGGTCTTTAATGCTCTCTTCCAATTCCATCTTTTCATTTCTCAGTGTTATCAGAGAATTTTTTGCTTTTTTCAAGTTAATAACTATCTCTGTATATTCCTGTTTACTTTTTTCTAATTCAATATTCAAAGATTCTAAATTACTTGTAACATCCATACCTTTAAGATACTCTTTAATCCTCTTCAACATACTATCAATAATTTTCTTTTCTTCAGAAAGATTTTTTTCTTCTTTCTTTAACTGCTCTATCAATTTTGAGGCTTCAAAGTACTCTTCATTATATATACCAAAATGATTATAAATAGTATCTTCTTTAATATTTGTATACTGAGTTAATGCTTTAAAAGAACTAAATTTTGAACCACTCATATAATCCTGATCAACATAGTTTAATAAATAAGAAAAAACTGGTGGAGTTATTTCTAATCTATTATCATCCCTATCCGGTAACCTAACACAAAAACCGTATATCTCTTTTAGAAAATATGATAGCTCCAATCTATTATTGGTTTCAAACAATTTCTGGAAATCTTTTGTGAATATTTTAAATATCTTATTATATCTATGTATATAGTAT
The DNA here is from genome assembly GCF_008368855.1 of Bacillus sp. TE8-1. Taxonomy (NCBI): domain Bacteria; kingdom Bacillati; phylum Bacillota; class Bacilli; order Caryophanales; family Bacillaceae; genus Bacillus; species Bacillus sp. TE8-1. The sequence continues at coordinate 11,712 of NZ_QPET01000029.1, forward strand.
TCATCACCATTAACATCAATACTTACTATGTACACCTTTGATATTTCTTCCCATTTATCATCAAATATACCATCTGCTCCTAAAGTATGATATAAACTTTTTAAAAGAACAGACTTTCCTACATCATTACCGTCCTCTTGATCAGAAGTAACGATATTTATCCCTTTTTTGAAATCAACTCTTTTCGCAAGCTTATTTTTCAGCTCAAAAATCCACAGGGAATTCATCAATAATCTATTCATACACTCCCTCCTCTAATCTCTTTAACACTAATAAAATTAATACCTGAAGCTCTTCCTTACTTATCTCAGGTGTTTTTAAGTAATACATTTTCTCGCTAATATGTTCAACAATTTCTATATCTGATTCGGGTAAAATGTCTATCTGATCTTGTATGTACTCAACAATTTGACCTTCAATATTTTTAAGTTGTTTATTACTACGCAAACTCGATGAAACCTGCATAAGGGCTGTATTTAATTTCAATCTAGCTTTAAAATTATTTTCAAATTGTTTACCAATAAATCTTCTCACTTCATCTACCGCTGTATCAGTATTTTCAATATACTTATTTAATACTTCATCGAGGAATTCTTTATTTATTCCTTTCTTCTTTAAAACTTCATCATAATTGGTTAATTGTAATTCAAAAGAAGCTTTATTAAAGACCTCACTTTGCAGTAATCTATATAAAGTATTTACTTTTTTTGGTTCACAATTAAACTTCTCCTCAAAGAACAACACTGTCTCGCCTATTAATGTTTTCTCCGGATTTACAAGGTCCATTCCAGTTTTTATAAAATCTGCATTTTCAAGACTAATATCTTTTTTTAAATTCAACTCATCTTTAATACACTTTTTTATTAACACTATAGCTTTTTGGTCAATTTTATTTAATTCTACCATCTCAAAGTTATTATGAACCTTTTTACCATCATTAAGAGGTACATTTGAAACTAATGCAACTTTTGTTTCCTCACACTCATCTCCAGAAGGATTATATTTTAACTTATACAGCTTTCCGATTACTGAATCTCCACTTTTATTTTTTTTGGTCAATTTATTAACTGTATATGTTCCATTGTCATTTTGAGTTTTAACTTGATAAAATTCAAAACAGTTCTCTTTATGAACTTCAATATCACAACTGTAATCAAACACTACTGTAAATTCGATATCTTCTTTGTATAAATCAAACATTTTTTTTAATCCCCAAAGAATCTCATTGCGAAATCTATTCTTTGCAATAGAACCAGATAAATCAAATGGAAGATTCATATAGTAGTTAGCTAATGGCATTCCTTCCCCCCCTTTATATCCATAATATAACAACACTTAACTGTTTAACATATTATTTACTTTCTACTAGATACAATATTTTTTTATAAATAATATATTTTTCAATTCCCTATTAATTTCTAAATAAAACTATATGAAGGTCACTCCTTATAAACATTCTGATTAAATACACAATCTATCCTCATTTTTGTCAAATATGTTTAATATGTAAAAACATAAAAAAGATGGGACTATCCCATCTTTTTGTTTTAGAAAAAATATCGATTTTATAACTAAACTATTTCTATCTTCTCTATCACTGGTTGGTCATACTTAAATGACACTTGCTCTAAATGATAATTCATCTTATATGAATTACCTTTTTTTGTTTCCCTTCCAGTTTCGGCAAACATATGTAAATTTTTTTTGGCACGAGAGCCTATTACATATAACATTTTCTTTGATGCTGAATCAGCTATATAACTCGATTGATTTATTATCGAACTCCAATGAGGTATGTACCCCCACAGTAATCCAAAAGCAATTACCGTTTCAAACTCTTCTCCCTTGACTCCGTAACACGTGTTTATAACAACACCCTCAGAAGGTTTAAATACACTCTTAAAATAATTCACATCACTCGGAATACCCTCAAATTCCGAAGATTCATATCTTGAACGAATACTATTAAAAAAAGTATCCCATTGATTTTTTAATACTAGATGTGTATCAAGGTCTATTTCAAGAACATCAAAAAATTCTTTGAATGCAAATTCTAAATATTTAATTCCATCCGTTTCCCTAGGGTGTATAGAATTTAATAATTTCAAATATCTTCTACAATCATTGTAACTAATTCCAAGAGAGCTATTTGTGTATTCGTTTAATTCTAGGACAACACTTTCTATCCATCTATAGCGACTTAATGTTGTTTGTAGTGATATTTCAGTTAAAAATAATCTAGATAACTTCCACCAAAAGTTTTCTTTATTTCTCGGTAATGGAGTAATACCAGAAGCCTCAAATGGAACATCTGGTAAAATAGTCTTTAACTTTTTTGCTAATGGCGTAAGAAAATACCATTGTGGTGCAATTATACAAATTTCATTGGGCTTAACTCCACTCTCCAAGTTATTCATAATAATGTCTGCAAATTTTTTATATAAATCATTTTTATTTGTAGCATTATCTAAAGAAATTAAGCCATTCTCATCTGAATACGGACTGAATGCTTGAATTTTCACATCGGTTGATTGGAATTCCTTAAAAAAGTCCACAATTCTCTGGGTCGATCTGTAATTACCAGGTAAATACTTTTGTTCGATTTCTTGATTACCGATTTCACTCTGTATCTCTTGAATATCTTTTGGGATTCCTCCTAAAGAATTATAAATAGCCTGATCAGGATCCCCAACTAAAAATATTTTACATTCACCTTTTCTTTCCATCATAATTTGTCCAATAATTGCATATTGTAAATCCTGAGTATCTTGAAACTCATCTACAAATATATAAGTACATAAACTTGCCAAATGATTACGTATTTTTTTATGACTTTTTAATAATGTATAAGAATGGTACAAAAGTAAATCAAAGTCAATTTCTTTGTTATCTAAAATAATTTGGTGAAATTCTTTTGCTACTAAATTATTATACGGATCCTTATTCAAATATTCTCCATCCCTATTGAATGAAGTATTTATATCAGAATAAATTGGAAGGGAGTATTTTTCCAGCAAATTTTTTAATATAGTTTGCTTTTTATAATCATCTATTAGTGAGAAACCATTAACTAATGTAGGTTCATATGCTGCATAAGGTTTAATAATCCATTGATAGCAAAAAGAATGAATTGTTCCAGCCCATAATTGTTCCTGTGGAATACCTAATTCATCAAGTCTTCTTTGAATTTCTTCAGCTGCACGATTAGTGTATGTCAAAGCTACTATAAACTTTTTTTTACTTCTCAACCGCTCCAGTTCATATGCAATTTTTCTAGTTAACACACGTGTTTTCCCGCTTCCTGGGCACGCGATAACTAATGTATTTCCTGATGAAGTCACTGCCTCGATTTGATGATCATTTAAGCCATTCAACATAATCGCTCACCCTTATATGAATCTATGAAAAGAAATATATCATCATCCTCTTCAAGATATTCAGCAGATAATTCTAGAAGGTTATCTAATGTCCTATCATCTTCGGAAACAGCTTCAATTAGCTCTAAAAACTTTTCATATTCTTCTTCTCCACAATAATAGAACATTCGATGCTTAAACATTTTTTCAAAATGCTTATAACCTATATGTCCAGAAGCAAATACAATCGCATCCAATATATAGCGTGGAACAAGTGTCTCAAAAGTTACTTCTTCTGCAAGCATAAGAGCAAACCACCCTTTTCCTACGACCTTATCAGCTAATCTAAGTGTTTCAAGCCCTACTTTAATATCGTCCTTTGACCTCAATAGCTTTTTTGAATCTGTGATTGCTTGCGGTTTTTTATATATTTTACTTAATGTCTTAACAACTTCTAGTACATTCCCGTTTAAAACGAAATCAATCTCAAAGGTATTTTTAGCATAAAAAGCTTCTATCCACTGATTCTCTTTACAATAATTATCTAATTTTATCTTTCTTTCTTCACCCTTTTTTTCAGAATTACGAAATTTCTTCATTTCTTCCGTATCTTTGCTTTTATCTGTATCTAAAGGAATAAGTGATTTATCGTGATCCGTTATTATGGCACACTTTCTCTTAATCCTCTCATCGTGAAATAAGTTGGAGATATGTTCAAATACTGTACTATTTACGTTAATTACACTAACACCTATTTCATCAAGACTTAATCCAAAAACATTTTTAAAAATAGCTGGAATTAATATTAATTCTGCATCACCTTCTACCAAAATGACACCTTTTGCAAATAATAAAGTACTACGCGTAGCATCCAAGTATCTCTCTATCTTTTTGCACTCTTCTATAGAAAGTCCTTTACTTGGCTGGCATACAATTGTTTCTCTTTTCTCTTTACACAATATATTAATGGAACGAATTCTATTAGCCGATGAAATATGTGTTGAATGTGTCGATGTTATTACTTGAGTATTGTGGAAGCTATAATTTTCAAACATAGTTTTTTGTATATGCGTATGGATATGTGCTTCAGGCTCTTCAATTAATAAAAAATGTGCTGCTTTTTCCTCAAGAGGCTGCATATATTCATATTCTAGTAACTTTAAAGTAATATATATTAAATTTGCTCCACCTAGGCTAAGCTCATCTAATTTTCCTTGGTGACCATTGTCATCCCCATCACCAACCCAGAGAGTTAACGATTGAAACAATTTATTAATATCTTCAGGTAACTCAGAACGAATACTGACACTTGGAGCAAATGTATATCCAACCGTCGAATCTAAAGTTCTTTTTACTTTTTTCGCCAAATCATTAACTTCTTGAAGGTTACTTATTGTCTTATTTAAAGCAGTTACTTGGTCAGCAACTTGTTCAGAATCTTCCACCAATATATTCTTTGCACTACCTCTTAATAAATTTAATAAAGGGCTCTGTCTAGTTCTACGTAATTCTGTCATAACATCCCGTAACGCTTTGATATATGTACATTTCAACTCCGTTCGTATTAAAAAGATTTGAGATGTTGGAGTACCTAGCAACTCTTTATTCTCTTCATCAGGATTAGGGAAACTAATATTTTCAAAATCTCCGACTAATTCCTTATAAACTTCATCATCTGAGAAGTCCGCTGTTCCTCGAAAATGATACACTGCTTCATAATCATTTATAGTAATTTCGTTTAATATCTCATCTAATTTTTGGAGACTTTTATCCTCTGCTAATGACAATTCATATAACTTTTTTCTATATTTCTTTTTTGGTCTATAGTAAAAATTGTACGAACCACTACTAGAAGGTTCAGTAACGTGTTCTAACTTATGAGCTAATAAATTAGCCCCTTCACTCGAATCTAGTTGTTTAAAATGTAATGAAATTACTATCCAATGCCCTTTCCATTTTTTAAGCTCTCTATTAAAATCATTTTCTATTAATTTAGAAGCACTTATTGGGAGATTATCATCTAGCATTAGTCTTAACGCAAAGAAAGCATTAGTTTTCCCCGACCCACTTTCTCCAATCAAAGTGTTTACACCAGGTTCAAATAAAAAATTTTGACTCCTAAAATTCCTAAAATTAACAACATTCAACTTTGAAATATACATACATCCTCCATATAATTACTAGAATTTAACTATATAATAGCATTTCCAATTAAAAGGAGAAAAACATTTCTACAAAATATACACATAATTTCTTATTATCTGACCTATCAATTTTTAAAAGCATTTATACTTTTTACCTAAATACATTTCCAATATTTTTATTTATTTTACAAATTTCCACTATCATTCCACACTAAGTCTGATAATTTATCTGGAAGAAATATTTTATTCCCTAAGCCACTTTAATAATCCCTTAATTAACTTCTATCTTTATATCAATCCCCCCTACGCCAATATATCCAAAAAACTTTCACTTTCTTGCTCAAAAGGTTGTTTTTTTGAAAATTAATAGAATATAATCCGTTCGACATTTTTTGAGACAAAAAATTAATCTTACTTTTTATCGACGATTTAGAACAGATTTAGAACAAAACAAAAAAATTTTCATTTTCTTCTCCAAAAGGTTGTTTTTTCGAAAATCAATAGAATATAATGCGCTCGACATTTTTGAAAGACACAAAAAATTTGTCTCCGCTGGTTTATAACACAGTTAAAAATGTAGTCCCTATACAAATTAAGGAGTGAAGACACTTGAAAATAATTCGTTGCTACGCTTCGGCAGAAAATGCAGTTAATGTGAAAAATATTATTCAAAACCTCTTATTCGCTGAACTAGAGAGTTTAATAAATACAAAACAAACACCGGAAAACAGTGAACATCCAATAAAAAGTGAAGATTTAGGACGTGAATGTGCTTGAATGCTGTTGGATATGAAAGAAATTCACCCGAGAAAAGCACATTATTAGTAGAACAATCTTTAACTGAGAAACTACGAAAATTAGAATCTGAAGGACATTTGTCATCGTTCCTTTTTCATAGTTTCTTAGAGCAACTACAAGGGAGTAGAGATTATGAAAGAAAAGACTATTAGAAAGTTTCCTGGACAAAAACAAGGAACCATTCAAGTCTTCATTAAACGTTCAAATGAGGAAGATTTCGTCCAATTACGACTAAATCTAGAATTTGAAGACTCTAATACAAAGTCTTAATAGGCCTTTCAGTAGCCAATAGCTGTTGAAAGGTCTTTGAAAAGTATAAATTTTACCTTTCTATGTCAATGCTGATATGCGGAGGTGTAATTTTATGCGAAGAAAAGTTAATTTACACACAAGTTCAGAAATAAATCCTGTAACAGATGTATGGCTTCAGCATCTTATTCAACGGCTTATTGTTGAACAATTAGATGTACCTTATCGATTGAAGGCTCAACTACTTCATCAAACATTAAAACAAAATGAGGAGGATTCAATTGAAAAATAAATATAAGGTCTTTTTTCGGCGAGTTAGTACGGCTGGTCAAGATTTAACAATGCAGGAGTCAGCTGATACTATTTATCGAGAACAGTACCTACCAAATGAAATATTCATTATTGATGAAGAGGGAGTATCCGCCAATAAGTTAAAAATTACAGAACGTCCTCAAATGGTGAAATTAATTACGATGATTCAACAAAAACAAGTAGATACCGTATATGCTTTTGATCGTTCAAGATTATTTCGAGATTTTTACGAATCAAATTATTTTGTATCACTATGTAGAAAGAATAACGTCCATATCTTTTTCACATCATCTGGGAATGGTCATCAACAAGCTACTAACAATACCCTTTTAGAGGGAGTTTTAAATATTGTTGGAGATGTTGAAGGGAAGAATATTGCTCGTAGAACTGAAGAAGCCAGAAGGAGATATCCCCCACGCAAATTGGGGTACATAAAACAAAGAGAAACGAGAAGCTACATTAAAGATCCGGTAAAAAAAGATATCTTGAAGCAATACTTTACCGATTTAGCCGAAATTACATCATATATCGAGTTGGAGGAATTAATACAAAATTATAAAAGAACACTCAAAACAAAAACTGAGCACCTTCTTAAAATTGCTAAAGATCCTTTTTATGCTGGATATGATTTAAGTTCAGGTGAGCATCAATTAACACACGTTGAGTCTTACTTAACATTAAAACAATTCCAAGAATTACAACAGAAAAGCTCACTCATTATGAAGTATCAAGAGAATATTGAAGCCCTTAAAGAAGATGATATTTACCAACCACACTGCGGAAGCTGTCAAAATCCTATGCGATTTCACTTTGATATTGTATCCGGAACATCTTGGTATTCGTGTTCAAGAAAACATACGCCAGTTCAAATATCAATTGAAGACTTATCTTCCATAATTAATTGTTCCTTAGAAAAGGTCATTCACAGTTTAGATATAGAACGACTCATTGCTGACTCTCGTCATTCATTTCAAATGATTACAAAACCAATTAAGGCCGAGCTAAACAAACTCGAAAAAGATAAAAATAAAATTTTGGAAAACATCATTTTAAATGGAGATGATCTTCAAAATTGGAGAGCACATCCTCTTTACAAAGAACTCTCTACTTTAGAGGCTACATTGGAAAGTTTACTCGCACAGTTTGCTACAGCAAAGAGACTGTTATTGGATAACGAGAACGTCGCCAAGCTATTAAGCAGTTATTTGAGTAGCTGTAAGGAACTTAATCCTTTTTTTCTTTACTCAATGCTAATTAAGAACCTCTACATCTATCAAAATGAAGTAAATCTTGAAATCAATAAGTTCGATTATGTACAAGACATTTATACGCAATACTTTTTTAAAGGAGGCAAAATAATATGCGATTAGCCTTTGGTTATATTCGACGTTCCTCTTACAAACAGCAAGAAAATAATAGTGTTCAAATTCAAAAACAACACATTCAAGAGTTTGCCAAGCAAAATCAACTTAATGTGCCTGACGAATTCTTATTCATTGAAGATGTAACTAGCGCATACTCTAAGCGAGCAAATGAGCGTAAAGAATTAATGAGACTTAGAGAAAAGATGATTGAACTGAAAATACCAATCGTTATTTTTCACGATGTATCTCGTATGGACCGCACAGGTTACTCCTTCACAATAGATTTTTATCGTCCACTGCTTGAAAAGTTACCTGACCTTGAAGTCTATACGACAAAATCAAAGCAGCCTATAAATACAGAAGATATAAATATGAAGATGAACTTTTTATTATTTCAACACGAATCGGAAGTCAAGTCTGAACGTGCACTTGGTAGCCTAACCAATGCATTAGAACAAGAAAGCAACATCCGTCCTGGTTCTAAAATCCCATATGGATACGAACAAATAAATAAAAAGCTGTATCCAAATGAAAATGCAAAAATTGTTTCCTTCATCTTTTTCTTATACAGCTGGGGGCATTCCTTAAAGAAAATCGCATCTCTTTTAAATACAGGAAATATCCCATCTCCATCAGGGAAGCAATGGCGTTCAAGTACCATTGAAAATATACTTAAGAATCCAGTTTACACTGGCAATTTAACTTGGAAGATTCCTAAAAGAAAAACTGGGCAGAAATTCTTTACATTTGAACAGACGCACGACCCAATTATTTCTGAATTTCATCTTCAGTTGTATCAACAAAATAAACATCTTCAAGAGACTTTTGGAAGGTTTGATACACCTTTCCTGTTTCTCAACAAGATGAAATGTCAACAATGCAATCAAATTTTGATTACACAAAATGGATCTACTACCCGTAATCAGATCGTTTATAAATATCATTATTACGTATGTAAAAAATGCCAATACAAAATGGATTCTCACGACGTACACGAAAAGTTAATCCCATTAATTTTAGACCGTGTTCATCAACTCGTTTCAACTGATGAAATTAAAGAAAGCACACTAGAATTTCTTAATCAAATGATTAGGAATTTAGACACACTGATTCCCAGTAAAGAAAAACTCATTACTAATCTTTTTGAAAAAATAGCAATCGCAAGAGAAATCAATGACCGGGAGCTAGAGTTAAAAATTTCATCTGTAATTGAACAGCATAAACACTCATTAACCGAGCTGAAAAATTGCCGTGAGCATCTGCTGAAATCTTATGAAACTGTGAAGTCCAACCAATTCTTTTCAAGGTTCCAGACCATTTTAAACCATCAACTAAGTACAACCGAAAAACGTCTCATCATTTTATACTTTGTTGATTATATTTTCGCCTCTCCTGAGAGTCGCACTAACATTCTTTATAAGACGAATATCTTTGAGGAACTTGCAATATTAAGTAATGGTTGAAGTACCGAAATCTTTTATCATCAATTGGATAAAAAACCGAACATACTCTTCCATACTGCAAACGCCCAATAACAAAATGGATACGAATCCCTTTCCACAAGGGATTTCTTCTATGGTTGGTTCGGTAATTTATCCATAATGGTATACCAATATGGATAAATTACCGAAAAATTATTATCAGTATGGACAAATAACCGAAATTTATACATCAAACTATTTGGAGGTTTTCAAATGAACAAAACAAAAAAATATACAACTTGGGATTCATTACCTGACACATTAACAGCAACACAAATATCAGAGTTTCTTGGTATCTCCAGAAGAAGAGTTTATGAATTATTTCAAGTTCGTGTTGAGTACGGTGGCATTCCAAATTTTGCAATTGGCGCCTCAAAACGAGTAGATAAAGCCGATTTTAGATGGTGGATAGCAGAAAGAAAAAAAGAAACAAACACAGTGAATGCTGCTGTTTGATACGAGGAGTTTGAGGAAAGAAGCAAGAACAAATCAGCTCGCGAGTTTTCACTTGTAAATGTTGTTCTTCTTCCCTTAAATATTCATCACCTAAATGTATCCAATAACCTTAAATCGGAAATACTATATATTTGCAGTTACAACAATAGAAAAGAGGTTTTTTGTATTATGAAAGGAACAATTTATCGACGAGGTTGCAAATGCAACAAGAAAAGATGTACCTGTGGTTCTAAGTGGGCCTTTACTGTAGATGTTGGGATAGACCCAACTACCGGGAAAAGAAAACAAAAATCTAAAAGTGGATTTCGAACCAAACAGGAGGCAGAAGTAGCCATTACAACCTTACTGAATGACATTCAGCAAGGAACCTATCAAGAAGAAAGAAAAATCTTGTTTAAAGACTATGCAGATGACTGGATTCCTCTATATGCTGTGGAAAATAATGTGAAACCAGGTACCATTCGCATTAGACAGCACGAAATTAACAAACTGCTTCCTTATTTTGCTCATTTAAAGCTAAAAAATGTGAACAGAAAAATCTACCAAGAAGCTATTAATGATTTAAAAGAGAAAGGATTTGCACATAACACGCTGGATGGTGTTCATCGTACAGGAAAAATGCTATTTAGAAAGGCATTGGCAATGGGCTACATCAAAGTTGACCCCACAGAATTTACGTACCTGAAAAGAGACAAAAAATCGATTGAGGAATTAGAAGCACAAGAAATTCCGAAATATATGGAGAAAGAAGAATTGGCATTGTTTTTAGAAACTGCTTCTACAAAAGGGTTGGAGATGGACCATCTAATGTTTTTGGTATTATCGTACACAGGAATGCGAGTAGGCGAATTAATTGCTCTGAAGTGGAAAGATATTCACTTTCATCAACATACCATCAGTATTACCAAAACGTATTATAATCCGAGTAACAACACAATAAAGTATGAATTGGTGACACCTAAAACACGACGATCGAAGCGTACGATTATTGTCGATGAAATGGTCATTGCTGCATTAGAAGCCCATCGAAAAGCACAACAAAAGGTGATGCAACACTTTGGAGGAACGTATCACGATGGTGATTTCATCTTCGCTAAAACAGATCGATTCCCAGGTTATCCGATTTTTATTAAAACCGTTGAAAACCGAATGGCTCGCTTGTTAAAGATGGCAGCATTAAATAAAGAGCTGACACCACATTCTTTACGCCACACACATACCTCATTACTGGCAGAAGCAAAAGTAGGGCTAGAAGAAATTATGGATCGATTAGGGCATTCTGATGATGAAACAACCAAAAATGTATACCTGCACATAACCAAAGAACTAAAAAAAGAGGCTTCTCAAAAATTTAGTCAATTAATGAGAAGCCTACAATAATGTTCACGATGTTAGCAAAATGTTAGCATTTCACTTTTCACTTAAGAAAAACCCTTACATATCAAGGGATGGAGCGGTATGTTACATCATTCCGCCCATACCGCCCATGCCCATGCCGCCCATGTCAGGCATTGCTGGTGCATTTGGTTCTGGCTTGTCAGCTACTACAGCTTCAGTTGTTAAGAACATAGCTGCAACAGATGCTGCGTTTTGAAGTGCAGAACGAGTTACTTTAGCTGGATCTACGATACCAGACTCAAGCATGTTAACCCATTCGCCAGTAGCTGCGTTGAAACCAACGCCTACTTTTTCGCCTTTTAGACGCTCTACAACTACAGATCCTTCTAGACCAGCGTTGATTGCGATTTGACGAACTGGCTCTTCTAGTGCGCGAAGTACGATGTTGATACCTGTTGCTTCGTCGCCTTCAGCTACGATAGAAGCTACTTTCGTGTATACGTTCATAAGTGAAGTACCACCACCTGCAACGATACCTTCTTCTACTGCTGCACGAGTTGAGTTAAGTGCATCTTCAATGCGAAGTTTGCGCTCTTTTAACTCAGTTTCAGTTGCTGCACCTACTTTAATTACTGCTACGCCACCTGCTAGTTTAGCAAGACGCTCTTGTAATTTTTCACGATCGAATTCAGAAGTTGTTTCTTCTAATTGCGCACGGATTTGACCGATGCGAGCTTCGATTTGTTCTGTGCTTCCTACACCTTCAACTACAGTTGTGTTTTCTTTTGTAACAACAACTTTACCAGCGCGTCCTAAAGATTCAACTGTAGCAGATTTTAAGTCACGACCTAATTCTTCAGTGATTACTTCGCCACCTGTTAAGATTGCGATATCTTCTAGCATTGCTTTACGACGGTCACCAAATCCAGGAGCTTTAACAGCTACTACGTTGAATGTACCACGAAGTTTGTTCACTACTAATGTAGCTAAAGCTTCGCCTTCAACATCTTCAGCAATGATAAGAAGTGGTTTACCTTGTTGTACCACTTGCTCTAATACTGGTAAGATTTCTTGAATGTTAGAAATCTTTTTGTCAGTGATTAAGATGTATGGGTTATCAAGAACTGCTTCCATTTTGTCAGAATCAGTAATCATGTAAGGAGATGCATATCCACGATCAAATTGCATACCTTCTACTACGTCTAATTCTGTTGTGAATCCTTTAGACTCTTCTAAAGTAATAACGCCGTCGTTACCAACGCGCTCCATTGCTTCAGCGATTAATTGACCTACTTCTTCGTCAGCTGCAGAAATAGCAGCTACTTGTGCGATAGAAGATTTGCCTTCGATTGGTTTAGAAATCGTTTTTAATTCTTCAATTGCAGCAGTAACAGCTTTTTCGATACCTTTACGAAGACCCATTGGGTTAGCACCAGCTGTTACGTTTTTAAGACCTTCACGAATCATAGCTTGAGCTAATACAGTTGCAGTTGTTGTTCCGTCACCAGCTACGTCATTTGTTTTGCTAGCAACTTCTGCTACTAATTTCGCACCCATGTTTTCGAATGCATCTTCTAATTCGATTTCTTTTGCGATTGTTACACCGTCATTTGTAATAAGTGGTGAACCAAATTTTTTCTCAAGTACAACGTTACGACCTTTTGGTCCAAGTGTTACTTTTACTGCGTTTGCAAGAGTGTCGACACCGCGAAGCATCGAACGACGTGCTTCTTCACTAAATTTAATATCTTTTGCCATAATAATTGACCCCCTTGGATTTTTTAAGATTTATATAATTAACCGATAACTGCTAAAATGTCACTTTCACGTAAAATCAAGTAGTCTGTACCTTCATATTTCACTTCAGTACCTGCATATTTTGAGAAGATGATAAGATCACCTGCTGCTACCTCTAAAGCAACACGCTCACCATTCTCAAGCACTCGACCAGTACCTACTGCAACTACTTTACCCTCTTGTGGTTTTTCTTTTGCAGTATCTGGTAATACGATACCACTTGCTGTTTTTTCTTCTGCTTGAACAAGCTCAATTACAACGCGATCACCTAATGGCTTTAGCATGAACAATAACCTCCTCATTTTGTTATGTAAATTTCTTTTATTAGCACTCAAGTCATCCGAGTGCTAACACACTTATAATAATAAATAATCTCAATTTCTTTTGCAAGTAAAAAAATCATAATTTTTTCGCAAATCACTATATAAACTTTCTATATAGAATACTGCCTTTACTATATGAATCGTTGTTTCCACTGCTCGTATGTTACAATATGAAAGGACACCCTAAGTTGTTTTCGCTACACACACAACTTTCTCCTGTCTTCTATTATAATTTCAAATAAGGATTTACGAAAAAAACATAATTCAAGTGAGGTTTATATCGTAGGTAGCATATTTACATGTTATCCTAACTTATCTCATACACTATAGTTAGAAAGGATGGTTAAACCATTTGAAGAAACAATACTGGTGGATTATCGTTACATACATTTTAATGCAGTTATCTGGCGTTGTTGGATTGCCACTTCTCCTAAAAACAGGACTCTATGATAATAGAGGATTTACCATTGAGGAAAAAGGACAAATCATAACGGGACACTGGGCAATTATTAGCTTCTTTGTTGCATTATGTATCGTACTTTGGTTACTTAGAACAGATATTCGTAACAGGCATTTAGATCCAAAGCGCTCTTCTGCTCCAGCTACTATTGGATGGATTTTCATCGGGTTCTTCTTAGCAATCATCTCACAATCCATTGCAGGTATGATTGAAATGTATGTATTTGGGGTTCCACGTGGATCTGAGAATACAGACAGACTGATGGACATCGCAAGAACGATACCTTGGTTCCTTATTGTTGTATCTATAATTGGACCTATCTTAGAAGAAATCGTATTTAGAAAAATTCTATTCGGCACGCTTTATAAGAAGTTTAACTTCTTTATTGCAGCTATCATTAGTTCGCTTGTATTCGCAGCAATTCATTTTGATTTTACTCACTTATTGGTATACACTGCTATGGGGCTCGTATTCGCCTTCTTATATGTGAAGACGAAACGTATTATCGTTCCGATTGCAGCTCATGTTGCGATGAATACATTAGTCGCTATTGGGCAAATTTTTATGAGCAATGAACAAATTCAAGAAATGATTAAAGAAGCTGAAAAAATGCAAGGCTTTATCGGAGGATTTTTTGTATGAGAAACTCACCATTGTTCATGGCTGCACTATACTTCCTTCTTGGATGTATCTTTACACGCTTCGCCATTACGAACGTGACAGATACAATCTGGAATATGTGGACAATACTATTTGCAGTTATGGCAACAATTGATTTTAATTTGGCACTTCGCCTTATATTAGTTAAATTCACAAAGAAGAAACAATAATAAAACGCAGAGGTCGCTCCCTCTGCGTTTTATTGTGGATAGTTTTTCAAAAAGTAAACTAATGTTTGTAACTCTACAGCTAAGTCAATATGATGAATTCTAATATTCTCTGATACGTTTAATCGCGCTGGTGTGAAATTCAAAATACCGTGCACGCTTGTTTCAGCTAATCTATCTGCTACAGCTTGCGCTACTGTAGCCGGTACTGTTAATATTGCCACTTGTATATCATTTGATAATCTCTCTTCTAATTCATCTAAATGATATACAGGAATGCCCCCGATTTCTGTTCCAACTTTCTCTTCACTAACATCAAATGCCATTTCAATTTTTGTATTATTGTTTTTCGTGAAATTATAATGTAAGAAAGCGGTCCCTAAATTACCTACTCCAATAAGTGCTACACGTGTTATATCATCTTGATCAAGTGTTTCGCGGAAAAATGATAATAAATAATTTACGTTATATCCATATCCCTTTTTCCCTAACGCTCCAAAATACGAAAAATCTCTTCGTATTGTTGCGGAATCTACTTTTACTGCCTCACTCAATTCGGCCGATGAAACACGCTGCTTACCAGAAAGAGATAAGTTTTGGATAAATCGATAGTATAGAGGCAATCTTTTAGCAGTGGCTTGTGGAATCTTTTGCTGATCCATATGACCTCTCCTCTCTTCCTATCTTTATTCATATACTTTAATCAAATACAGAAGTTTAGCACTCATTAAATTCCTTGTATAATAAAGAGAAGAAGTATTCTCTCTTTATTTTAAACTATACACTATTTTTAGTATGATTGAGAAATATAAACATGGCAAAGTTAAGAAATTATTTGAGGTGAAAACATTGATTTTATTACAAGTAAACGCGCTTTCGAAATTATACGGTGCAGAAACAATTCTTGCAAACATAAAATTGGAAGTACAAACAAAAGATCGTATCGCATTAGTTGGAAGGAATGGAGCAGGTAAATCTACATTATTAAAAATTATCGCTGGTGAATTATCTCATGATGGTGGCGAAATTATAAAACCGAAAGATGTCTCAATCGGATATTTAGCTCAAAATACCGGACTAGAAACGTCTTTAACAATTTGGGATGAAATGCTAACCGTCTTTACCCATTTACAGCAAATGGAGACAAAACTCCGAAGGCTTGAGCAAGAAATGGGAAAAGAAGAAAACTTTTCAAACGAAGCTACATATGAAAGATTGTTAGCTGATTATGACCAATTACAACTCAATTATAAAGATCAAGGTGGATATCAATATGAAGCGGATATTCGCTCCATTTTAAGCGGCCTTGGCTTCCCAGTTGAAACGCACCAGACGACGATCTCTACTTTAAGCGGCGGGCAAAAAACAAGATTAGCTCTCGGGAAATTATTATTAACAAAACCAGACTTACTTATTTTGGACGAGCCTACAAACCATTTAGACATCGAAACATTAACATGGCTTGAGCAATATTTGCAAGGTTATCCTGGCGCAATATTAATCGTCTCACATGACCGTTATTTCTTAGACAAACTCGTTACACAAGTATATGAAATTTCGAATAAAGAAAGCAGACGATTTGTTGGTAACTACAGTAAATATTTAGACTTAAAATCAGCATTATATGAGCAAGAAATGAAACGTTACGAAAAACAACAAGATGAAATCGCAAAACTTGAGGACTTCGTTCAAAAGAATATAGCTCGCGCTTCTACAACGAAACGTGCTCAAAGTCGCCGTAAACAACTAGACAGAATGGAATTATTAACGAGACCATTAGGGGATTCTAAGTCAGCATCATTCCACTTCGATATTGAAAAACAAAGTGGAAATGATGTTTTACAAGTAAATGATGCAACCATCGGCTATGATGAAAACCCTATAATTGAACATGTAACTATGCGCTTAACTCGCGGAGATAGTGTTGCTTTAGTTGGTCCAAACGGAATTGGGAAATCCACATTGTTAAAATCCATTGTGAATAAGTTACCACTATTAAATGGTGATGTTTCTTTCGGATCAAATGTATCTGTTGGTTATTATGATCAAGAACAAGCAAACTTAACATCTTCTAAACGGGTTTTAAATGAACTATGGGATGAATATCCACTGCAACCGGAAAAAGAAATCCGTACTATACTTGGGAATTTTTTATTCACAGGAGATGATGTACTGAAACCAGTATCTTCCCTTAGTGGTGGACAAAAAGCTCGATTAGCTCTTGCAAAACTTATGATGCAAAAGTCAAATTTGTTAATTCTAGATGAGCCTACGAACCACCTTGATTTAAATAGTAAAGAGATTTTGGAGAATGCTTTAATTGATTACCCAGGGACTCTTCTATTCGTCTCACATGACCGCTACTTTATTAACCGTGTAACAACGACTGTGGTTGAGTTATCAACAGAAGGTGCACAGGAATATTTAGGGGATTACGATTACTACGTTGAAAAGAAAAATGAAATGATTGAACGTGCAGAACTTGAACAGCAAGAAAGTGACGTTCCTGTTCAAAAGGTGGTTGCACAAGAGAAATTAAATTATTTAGAAGAAAAAGAGCGTAAACAACTAGAGCGTCAACGCACTAGAAAAATTGAAGAGCTAGAACAAAGTATAGTGGAATTAGAAGAAGAAATTGCTACGTTAGAAGATCAACTTTGCTTACCAGAAATATATGCAGATTATGAAAAAGCTAGTGAAATTACAACTAAAAAGCAAACGCTACAAGAACAACTTGAAACTTGTATGGCAGAATGGGAAGAGCTGCATGTATAAGCATATTTAAATAAGGAAGATGTCTCATAAGTCAGGATTTTTGACTATGTGACATCTTTTTTTAGTACTTAAACAATTTTTTGAATATATCTATCGTAACTTAGAATATACTAACGATTTTTTAAATATATCTATTGTAACCCTATACATATTAACAATCCGACACGAAATATCGATTTAACGACAAAGATTGACAATATTAGCATCTTCTATAATAGGGAGATGTTTCAAAATGTTTTTCGGGGATATCTTCTTGCTTTTTATTTCCCGAAAAAGAACAAATTCAAAGGTCTGACATCAACCTATTTATCCACAAGTTTATACACATATCCACCTTTATAAAATAAACATTAAAATAACTTTTCCACATTATCCACAGTCAATAAAAAAGTTATCAACATTTTATATACACAATAAAACCCACATTATCAACAGATAATATGGGTTTTATCCACAACCTGTGGTTAATTATGTGTATAACTATGCTTCAATATCTAATCCTGGATTTGCATTTAAGGCTAATGTTGCACGCTTACCTTGTTCATAAGCAATTGTCCCTGCCGCTGCAATCATCGCTGCATTATCTGTGCATAAAGATAGCGGCGGAATAATTAATTCAATGTTTTCTTTTTGTGCAAATTTCTCTTCTAATCGCGCACGAAGTCCTTTATTAGCAGCTACTCCACCAGCAAGAAGTAATTGCTTTACATTATAAGCTTCTGCTGCACGAGCTGCTTTCGTTACAAGTACATCTATTACACTTTCTTGGAAACTTGCCGCTAAATCTTCTGGTGCAATTTCTATACCGCGCTGTTTTGCGTTATGCACAGTGTTGATAACTGCTGATTTCAATCCACTAAAGCTAAAATCATACGAATCCGGTTCTAGCCATGCACGAGGCAAATCAATTGTCGGTTCTCCTTCATGTGCAAGGCGATCAATATGAGGACCACCTGGATATGGCATAGATAACGTACGAGCTACTTTATCATATGCTTCTCCAGCTGCATCGTCTCGTGTTTCACCAATTACTTCGAATGAACCATGTTCTTTCATATAAACAAGTTCTGTATGCCCACCAGATACAACAAGTGATAATAACGGGAATTGAACTTCTTTTACTAAACGGTTCGCATAAATATGACCAGCAATATGATGAACACCGACTAACGGAATATCATGTGCAAACGCTACTGCCTTCGCTGCATTTACTCCAATTAGAAGTGCTCCTACTAAACCAGGACCTTCTGTTACAGCAATTGCATCAATATCATCAAATGTGATGTTTGCTTCCTTTAAAGCTTCTTCTAACACAACTGTAATTTCTTCTACATGATGACGTGATGCAATCTCTGGTACAACACCGCCAAAACGTTTATGACTTTCAATTTGTGATGCAACGACATTCGCAATAATTTCCGTTCCATTTTTAACAACTGCTACTGCTGTTTCATCACAACTTGTTTCAATACCAAGTATAATCGTATTTTTTTCCATTATATATTCACCCACATTACGAGACCATCTTCCTGATTGTCTGCATAGTATCGTTTACGAATCCCACCATTTTGAAATCCGTATTTTCTGTATAACTGCTTTGCTACTTCATTTGATACACGTACTTCAAGTGTCATTGTTTTTACCCCTAGTTCTTTCGCTTCAGAAATAACTGCTTTCAATAGGGCATCTCCTAACTTTTGACCTCGGTATTCTGGCAAAATAGCTATATTTGTTATATGTGATTCATCAATAATTATCCACAATCCACAATACCCGACTACACAACCATCTTTTTCTAACACAATATAATGTGCATGTTCATTCATCGTTAATTCACGGTGAAAGGCATCTGCAGTCCAAGGAGTTGAAAAAGACGCTTCTTCAATAGCTACAATTTGAGCAATATCATCAAGCTCCATCTTTCTAAATATCATATCCATCTTCTGCAAGCTCCTACTTGTTTTGACTTTCTAACCACTTTGTTTCAGCTTCAGCTAAACGAAGATAGCTTGGAACAAACGTATGCACATCTTGTTCTTCTTTTTGTAATCCTAAGAATGCTAGCTCACTTGGTCTTGGGTTATTTTTAGTAAATGGAGCGAATACAGCTTGATCACCTAAATGTTCTATAATTGTTTCTTTATGCAATTTAACATCGTTACCGATAAATAAAACAGGCTGTCCTTTATCTTTTAACATTTGCAACCAGTCTACAATAAGAATAATTCGGTCTTCTTCTATTGAAGTTAACTGCTCTCCTTCATATGTATATAACCCAGTATAAATTTGCCCACGTCTTCCATCAAATAAAGGACAAATTAACCCGTTAAAGTTAGCACCGTTTGCAGCTACTACCTCTAAACTTGATACACCTACAATTGGTATTTGAAGTGACCAAGCTAATGTTTTCGCCGCTGTCACGCCTATACGAACACCTGTATAGGATCCAGGTCCAGCAGCTACAACGATTTTAGTTAATTCCTTCGGTTTTACGCCACACTCTTTTAACAGTTTCTCTACAGCTGGCATAAGACGTACAGAATGGTTTTTTGTTAAATTTGTAATGATTTCCCCAATTACGTTTTCTTCCTCAATAAGGGATACACCCATTACGTAATTTGAAGTATCAATTGCTAGTACTTTCATCTTGTAATAGCTCCTCACATAATCTAATATAGCGATCTCCAATTGGCTCGAGTATAATTTTTCTTGTGTCATCTCCAGCATGGAATAAACTAATTTGTAACTTTTCATTCGGTAAATATGCTTCTATTAAATGAGCCCATTCTACTACCGTAATTCCTTCACCGTAGAAATATTCATCAAAGCCTAAGTCCTCTTCACTTTCTGCTAAGCGATACACGTCCATATGATATAGCGGTAATCTTCCTTTATATTCTTTGATGATATTAAAGGTAGGACTATTTACAACTCTTTTCACTCCAAGACCTTTTGCTAGTCCCTTTGTAAAAGTCGTCTTACCAGCTCCAAGATCTCCTTCTAAAATAATTACGTCTTGTGCCTCTACGAGCTCACCTAGTTTTTCTGATAACCTTTGTGTTTCCTCAGAAGATTTTGTTGTTACTTCATATTTACTCACAGACTTCACCTACTTTACTCACAATGTTCTCTGCTCTTTATTATACAGGTTTTGAATATATAAAAAAGTCCTTAGGAGTTGTCCTAAGGATAGTTTGACTGTCTTTATTAGTTTTTTGTTAAAACAAATAAAAAAATACGAAACAACTTGTTTCGTTCTTTTCTTTATATGAAATGGCGGTCCCGACCGGGGTCGAACCGGCGATCTCCTGCGTGACAGGCAGGCATGTTAACCACTACACCACGGGACCATTTGGTTGCGGGGACAGGATTTGAACCTGCGACCTTCGGGTTATGAGCCCGACGAGCTACCGTGCTGCTCCACCCCGCGACAATATAAATAGCTTGGCGACGTCCTACTCTC